>CAZTTV010000012.1:0-16045 GCA_964616385.1 uncultured Candidatus Saccharibacteria bacterium
AATTCTTTGAAGACATCCCTTCAATCTATGATAGATTACATACATTAAATGAAGTTGGGCTTGGTTATCTTCAGCTTGGACAATCTGCCACAACTCTTAGTGGTGGGGAAGCTCAAAGAGTTAAAATATCTTCAGAACTTTTCAGACCATACACACAAAAAACAGTCTATCTTTTAGACGAGCCGACAGTAGGGCTTCATTATGAAGACGTAAGAAAACTAATAGAGATATTACAAAGTCTTGTCGATAGGGGGAATACTGTTATCCTAATTGAACACAACATGGATGTAATAAAATCTTCTGATTATTTAGTTGATATGGGTCCAGAGGGTGGTATTGGAGGAGGTAAGATAGTCGCAAAAGGGATGCCAGAGGATGTAGCGCAATCAAAAGATTCTCATACTGCAAAATATTTGAAAAAAGTATTGAAAAAATAAAACCACCGATTTTTAGGTCGGTGGGGAATGTGTTTTTGTATATTTTTTAATTACATACTTTTCTATGATCGTCCAAGAATGCATATTTTATTCTTTTGTCGCATGTGTTACATAAAATACAACACGGGCTTACGTGCCTTATATCTACACTGGGTATATGACATTTACAATTACATTCATTAATATCTTTAGCATCCGTTTCCATTATTGGACTCCGTCTTATTATCAGTTGTTAGTATATTAATCTATTGGTATTATGTAATAATAAAAATGCAAAGTCAAGATTTAAAAAAATATAAACTTCCTAATACACCTGGTGTATATTTTTTTCTTGGCAAAAAAGATAAACAAAAAAAGACTATTTTATATATTGGAAAGGCTGGCTCTCTAAGGCAACGAGTAAAAAGTTATTTTAGTAAAGATATAGAAAAAACTCGTGGGCCTCTTATTGTTCAAATGCTTGAAAAAGCTGAAAAAATTGATTTTATAAAAACAGATTCTGTCCTTGAAGCATTAATACTTGAGGCAAGTTTGATTAAAAAATATAAACCAAAATATAATACCAAAGAAAAAGATGATAAAAGCCATAATTTTATAGTAATAACAAAAGAAGATTTTCCACGAATATTGGTATTACGTGGACGTGAATTAGAGAAGAAAACTAAAGATTATAAACTTCAGGCTAAATTTGGACCTTTTCCTCAGGGGAGTATATTAAAAGAAGCGATGAAGATAATTAGAAAGATTTTTCCATTTAGAGATAAATGTACCCCGCCTAAAATCAATGGATTGAATAGTTCAAAAAGATGCTTTAATAGACAGATAGAACTTTGTCCAGGTGTTTGTTCTGGTGAAATTTCAAAAAAAGAATATGCAAAAATAATTTCAAATATAAAAATGTTTTTAAGTGGCAAAAAAAATACACTTATAAAAAAACTTGAAAGAGAAATGAATGTTTATGCCAAAAAACAGAAATTTGAAAAAGCTTTAAAAAATAAAAAAACTATTTTTGCATTGAAACATATTCAGGATGTTTCGCTAATAAAAGAAAATTACAAAGTTGGAAACCGGGTTTCCAACTTTGTGAGGATTGAGGGGTATGATGTTGCGCATATAAGTGGAAAATATATGGTGGGGGTAATGGTTGTTATGAATGATAACGCTGTTGATAAAAGTCAATACAGAAAATTTAAAATTAAAAGTGTGTTTGGTGCCAATGATACAGCGAGTCTGAAAGAAATATTGAAGAGACGGTTTTCTCACCATGAGTGGAGGTACCCTGATCTTATTGTAATTGATGGTGGGCAAGCTCAAAAAAATATCGCTGAAAAAGTATTAAAAGAACTTGATCTAAATATACCTGTTGTATCTGTTGTAAAAGACGAAAAACATAAACCTAAAAATATTTTAGGTGACAAGAAAATTGTTAATACAAATAAAAAAGACATATTGCTTGTAAATTTTGAGTCACATAGATTTGCAATAAATTATCATAGAAATTTGAGAAGTAAATTATTTAAAATATAAAAATCACGTCTTGCATTTTAGTACAAAACGTGATTATTTGGTTGGTATTTACCACTCAGTATCATCTTCGTAGTCTTCATCAACAGAAGATGTGTGATTATTGTTAGCTTCTTCTTTTCCGCATGCGGTTACAAGCATATGTACTATGGTTTTGCCAGATATTACAGAAGCACCACCGCCTGCTCCTTCTGAATTTACTGACCTACCAGAGTCGCCACCTTGAGCACCTACACCGAATATACTAAAACCAAAACTCCACGATTTTTCACCAGACATAACTTTGACTGAAAGAAAATCAGTTTCGTCTGGTATATCACCGACAATTTCTTCTTTCAGTGTGTTAAGGGGAGATTCTCCTCTTACCAACCATTCTTTTTGAGCAAAATTTCCAGCTGGACATCCGCCGTTGTCATTTCTTTGTATCCTATATCTTTTATCGTTCTGTCTTATATATGGATTAAAATTGTATCCACTATACATTCCACGACCACTATTGAGGATACTTTTGTTTGGTGTACCAGGCATAACATTTGGCATGGATGGTGGTTGTATTGGGAAATTAACCTCTGTTTTTTGAGCAACACCTTCATTGCTCGCATTAGGTGACACATCACCAACAGAAGCATTTCCTCCACTCGCATTTGCGTTACCTCCTGTTGCTGAAGAAGATGAAGTTCCTCCTGTTGCTGAAGAAGTACCTCCTGCACCACCGTTACCGTTTGCTGTGGCAGCACCTCCTGCACCTCCTGTTGCTATAGAACTTCCATCACCAACAATGCTTTGTGCTAGCACCTCAGTATTTCCGAGTGTAATAAAAAACAATACTACGAGCAGGAATACTTTACTTTTCTTCATACATTTCTCCTTAGATAAGATTCTTATATTGATATGATAAATTACATATTTACTGGTATGCAATATATCATTATTTTCATAAAAGTCAATAGGTTGAGCTTTTGTTTAAAATATTAAATAAAATTCGCGCCTTGTCTCTATGAAGACAAAACGCGAATATTTTTGTTGTCTAAGTCATGTGGATTTCTTGAGCAAAAAATAATGCTTTTTCGATGGCTTCTTTTGAAGCTAGCTTGCTTGAATAGATTTCAAATATGCCATCTTCTTTGATAATTCCTATATCTTCTGCTTTGTCTACTCTTGAAAACATGGAATTGTCAGAATCATCTAGTTCCAGATTCAATCGACTTGCGATTATTTTGTTCGTTAATACTCCTTTTGTTTTAAAATGTGTCGTTTGAGATTCTCGTGCTACTTGCATTTCCCCCTCCTATTGTAAACCTTGGACAACAAAACATTGAAATTAAGCCCATTACTTAATACAATATTTAATATGGTACATTGAGTAATATATTTGTCAAATATATTTTTTATATACAACATGGTTGGCGTTAGAAAATTCAATGTAATAAGAAATAATTTTATTATAAAAATCTCCAAAAGATAGTATAATTATATTGTGAATATTCATTCAAAAATAAAAGTAGGTGTGTTGCGTGGAGGAGTTGGTAACGAATATGATATATCCATTAAAACTGGTGGAAATGTTTTGAAATATTTGCCAAGTAAATATAAAGGTTATGATATTTTAATAACAAAAGATGGTACGTGGCATATTGATGGTGTAGAGATAAAACCCGTAGAGTTAACTAAACGTGTTGACGTTATTTTCAACGCTCTCCATGGAGAATATGGGGAAGATGGGAAAGTACAACAAGAATTGAATATATTAGGTATACCATATACTGGGTCAACATCATTTTCATCAGCAATATCGATGAATAAAATTTTGTCAAAAGAATATTTCAAAGATATAGATATAAAAACTCCGATGTCACAGATAATTAAAATAGATTTTGAGAATAGTGGTGCGGAAAACATGGAAGAAAAAGTACTTTCGTTGTTTAGATTATTTCCTCAACCTGTAATAGTAAAACCAGTTTCAAGTGGCTCTTCTGTCGGTGTATATAAGGCTGGAAGCTATGGAGAATTATTAGATGCAATTAAAAAAGTATCTAAGATTTCTAATACTATTATGATTGAAGAATACATAGATGGTAGGGAAGCCACATGTGGTGTTGTAGAGAGTTTTAGGGGTGAGAAATTTTATGCATTTCCACCAACAGAGATAAGAATTCCTTCCGAATATCAATTTTTCAATTTTGAAGCTAAGTATAATGGAGATACAGCAGAAATATGTCCAGGTAATTTTAATAAAAAAGAGAAAGATTATTTGATTAAGACTGCTATCTCTGCACACAAGATTCTTGGACTAAGGCACTATTCTAGATCTGATTTTATTTTATCTAAACGAGGTATTTATTTATTAGAGACAAATACATTACCAGGGCTTACAGAAGAATCTCTGCTTCCTAAATCTCTGGAAGTAGTTGGTTCAAATATGCCTGAGTTTTTGGAACATGTGATTACTCTTGCGATTGATAATAGATGAGTTCTAAAAGATTTATTTATTATATTAAAAAACCGGATGATAAATATCATCCGGTAAAAAAAGTAGCTATATTTGGAATATGTATGAACCCACTAAAAAAAGAAAGGACCCATACTGGCAGAAAAATCCATTTTGCGAAAATTATATGAATTTCTTTTAATTTTAACAATCCCAAAAAAGCTTGTATACAAAATAGACCAATAGCAACTAGAGACAAAATAGTATGTATATTAAAATCTATTTTTTCAGAAATAGTGAACATAATGAACGTAGCATATATATCTAGTATAAAAGCTACTACGGCTATCTTAATATGAGTTTGAACATTCCTATTTGCTATTATAAATGAGACAACATATAGGATAAACGCTATCGTAACTAACAATTCTATTATATGTATTTCGTTCACGTCATTTTCTCTATTTTATTATAAATCTATTAAGCACTTTACTATTTTTTGCTACTAATGTAAAATGTTTCAACATACACGGGCCCGTAGCTCATCTGGCTAGAGCGCCTCACTTGCACTGAGGAGGTGGCAGGTTCAAGTCCTGTCGGGTCCACCAAACACTACTTGTGCCGATTTCATCGGTATGGGGGCAGACGAAGAAAAAGAAAAAACGCAAAGAAAATTTCTGTTTTACGTTCCGCCGTAGCGTTTAGCGGAGGTGATGATGTGAAGCATTACTACGCGCTCGGTGCGTGAGCTAGTTGTTAAAATAGTTTCGACCAAAGTCTAATACATCCCACAGCATAAAAATATTCTTGCTTTTTGCGAGAATATTTTTATATTGGCTGGGTGTGGCTTGGGATTGAAAAGCTTTTGAGATATATTGGAACGCAAAGTGTGAAAAATATATCCAAAAGATGTACTAAGACTGTAAGTTTCAAGTCCCGTCGCATTGTGTGGGATATATTAGTTAAGTTTGATAAATATAATTTATTGTGTTAACTTTTTATCGGACACTAAGTTAAGTAATAAATATCGATTAATAAAAGGAGGATACATGATGTCTATACCGAGCTATGAAGAAGAAGTAGAAATGTTTGAAGATCTTCAACGCTGTGTCACCATTGAAGATAGTAGTAAACATGTGTTATGTCCAGATTGTGATTATAAATTCTTGATTAGCGATGCATCTAAATGCGATATTGGTGGGTGTAAAGATTCAATATTCTGCCCAAATCCAAATTGTGGGAAGCATATTTTTGTACATCGTTAGATATTAGAAAAATAAATAAAACTCTACGATGTTAAATAACATCGTAGAGTTTTTCTTTTATACTATCCTTGTTTATTTATAATGAACATTATATGTAGAATTTGAGATAGATTGGAGCGTAATGCACGAGCGATATATTCAAGGGGTGTATTGAAGTTCGTAAGCTTCAAATCTTATCAGATATAAAAACTAAAATTCTCGTTTCGTTTTTTTACTATATTACTATAAATTACAAAAAAATGGACTACCTCACAGTAGTCCATTAAGAAAGATGAAATCATGCTTATGGTTCATTGCCATTTTGCGTTTTTCCCATGCTTCATCATTATTTTAGAGGTTTCTTCCCATCCGTTGTCTTTTTCAAGCCCAAGTCTTTCTGTCCATACCCTACTCGCCTCATTTTCTAAATATCTCATGAGGTTTTCACGAGTGATATCTTTCGGGAGTTTGTATTTTTCAATTAGTAACCTACTAAGGTTTTCACTTACCTTTGCGCTTGCTTCATTAACTCTTGAAATCAACGACTTAAGTGTATCTTCTGGGTTTTTATTGTCGGCACTCATTGTACACATCCTCTCTGCTTGTTTGTTTATATAATATATATCTAATCTAAGAGTAACGTTTTCTAGTATTTTGTCAATATTTTGTAGTGATATTTGTTTAGCTATACTTATTGAGTATAAGCGAATTTGTTTTGTATAAATTCCTAGTTGTTTTTTCTGTTCTCAACAAATAAACAACTTGAATCGTTGATTTTGTAAGTACGATATGAGATTATGATTAATATGAAAAGAGAATGGAAAAAAGAATACAGCGTTGGGATAGAAGAAATTGATAATCAACACAAAAAGATTTTTGAGATAATTACTAGAGCAAATGAAAATCTTCTCGAGGAAGAACATAAAGGTGAGCAAGAGTTAATAATAAAAGAATTATTTGATTATGCTGATTATCACTTTGAGAATGAAGAAAAATATTTTGAAAAGTTTGGTTACTCTGAAAAAGGGTTTCATATAGAAGAACATAATAAATACAGAGTAAAGATTCTTGATTTTTTTCAGCAAATTATTCGTGAGGAAGATGTTTATGCCAACATGGTTGATTTTGTCTATAGTTGGTGGATAGAACATATTTTAAATGTAGATAAAAAATATACAAATAATTTTCATGAACATGGACTCAAGTAGTCATTTTTTGGTTTTATATTTTATTGTAAAAGTAGTATAAAAATGGGAAGATGTTTATATGTTTAATTATGTAAAGGTATTTGGGTTTTTTATTCTAATAATTTTAATTGCTTGGGTTGCTGGAGCTATTATGAATATGAAAAATGATACGAAGGCAAATTCTATAGTAGATAAATTACCATTTAAAATTATTAATGAAGCACGAAATGGTGATAATATAATTCAAGGAAATGAGAGTATTGACTGCGTACCAGCAGGATGTAGCAAGGAGTTGTGTGTCGAAGAAGATGTTGCTAGGAGTATTTCAAGTATATGTGAGTATAAAGATATATACTCGTGTTATAAAAAAGCTAAATGTGAAAAACAAAATAATGGTAATTGTGGTTGGACAGAAACTAAAGAATTAATTGATTGTGTAGGAAAATTTTAAATTCGCATCAGTATTATTGGTTTGACTTTGTATATTAAAAGTGTAATTTATATACTAGATACTTTTAGAAGTTCAGTGTGTTCATTTTATAGATAAATTATATGGAGAACTTTAGGAATGTTTGATCACAGAGACATCATTAGGTCAGTGTCTGGACTAAGAGAAGATTATTGGATAGAAGAATTTACCAAAAGAGGAGCGTTATGGATACATAGTGGTGACTCTAAAGATCCACATGCATTACTTACATCAGGGAAACACAGCAGTGGGTTTTTTAATGCTAGCAAAATAGTAGGTGAACACCCAAGACTTGCATTTGAAGCTTCTGCATATCTTTGCAATGAGATAAAACGATATTGTGGGAAATCTAAACCGATGGATTGGATTTTTGGTTCTGCTCATGGAGCTACATGTATTGCAAACAATATGGGTGTTCTGCTAAATACACCAGCTGGGTTTACTGAAAAATCATGCGGAGACGGATCTGAGTTAATGAAGGTTAATAAACGATTCAAAATTAAAAGAAACGACAACATATTGATGGTTGAGGATGTCATAACAACAGGGAATACTACCATTAAGAGTATTAGGGCGCTAGAAATAGATGGCGGCTTGATGTTGTCTTTCATTGTTTCATTTGTTAATCGTTCGGGTAGTTTTTCTCTTGACGGTAAACGAATAATATCTCTTATAAAAAAAGATATGCCGGTTTGGGATCCAGAAGGTTGTCCTCTTTGCGCAGTAGGGTCAGAAGTAGTGAGACCAAAAGAAAATTGGGCTAAACTAACTAATTGTCAAATTTGTTAGTTGTATAGATATAATTTAAGCAACATCTAATGTGTCAGAGCATTAGATGTTTTTTATTTAATATAATCTCACATTTTTATGTGAGATTATATTTTTCATGATAAAATAGAATGAATGAATAATAAAAATATACTAGAATTTCCAGACGGTTTTTTGTGGGGTGCATCTACGAGTGCACATCAAGTTGAAGGTGGAAATGTTAACAATTGGTCACAATGGGAAAAAAATAATGCAAACAGACTCGCAAGTGAAGCAAAAAGCAAATATTCATTGCATCAACAAAATAAGTTTCCTGAAATGTTTAATCCTGAAAACTATATTTCAGGTAATGCTGTGGATCACTACAATAGATATGAAGAAGATTTTAATATAGCAAAGTCACTTGGACATAACGTTCATAGGTTTTCTATTGAGTGGTCACGCATTGAACCAGAGGAGGGGAAATTTGATGAAAAAGAAATTGAACATTACAGGAAAGTTATAAAAGCATTGAGGACACGTGGAATAGAGCCTTTCATTACACTTTGGCACTGGCCATTACCGATATGGTTATCAGAAAAAGGAGGATGGGAGTTAGATGAAATGCCTGATTATTTTGAAAAGTATGTCAAAAAAATAGTAGAGAGCCTTGATGATGTAAAATTTTGGATAACAATTAATGAACCACAGATTTTTAGCGGGAATTCATTCCTTATTGGTATTTGGCCACCTCAGAAAAAAAGCATATGGTCTTATATGAAGGTGATAAAAAATTTAATACTCTCACACAAAAAAGCATATCATGTGATTAAGGAAACGTTGAGTGATGCACAAGTTGGTGTTGCCATAGACAATATATATTTTGAAGGTTATGGCTATAAGATATTGGATATTTTTTTACAAAAACCAATTGATTGGTGGTGGAATTATTATTTTCTAAATAGATTATCTAAACATCAAGATTTTATAGGATTGAATAGCTATTTTAAAAAGAAGTTTTTCCTGAAACAGGCAAAAAAGGTATCTGACCTTGGCTGGGGTATGTATAATAAAACTTTATACAAAACACTTATAGGACTTAAAAAGTATAATCTTCCTATATATATAACAGAAAGTGGACTTGCTGATGCAGATGATATTAATCGTGAATGGTTTATAAAAGAATCTCTGTATGGCGTTCACCAGTCAATAGAAGAAGGTGTTGATGTGCGTGGGTATTTTTATTGGTCTTTGGTTGATAATTTTGAATGGGATAAGGGGTTTTGGCCTAGGTTTGGACTTATAGAAGTTGATTATGAGACTATGGAGAGAAAAATAAGATCTAGTGCGTTTAAATATGCGGAGGTGTGTAAAACTAATAGACTTAAATTGTAGTACAATTTAAGTATGTGGCTTTTTGTAACAATAGGGGCGTATACTTTGTCGGCAGTCAATTCAATAATAGATAAACATCTACTTGGTAAAAAAATACCAGACCCTTTGGCGTATTCTTTCTACGTAGGTGTATTTAGTATTTTTGTTGTATCGTTAATTCCTTTTGGTATTGAATGGCCTGGACTTTTTCAGTTTGGCGCGGCTGTTTTCACTGGGGCAGTGTATCTTATCGCTTTATATTTTTTCTTTAGCGCACTAAAGTCAGATGAAGCGTCTAGGATTGTTTCAATAGTTGGTGGAGTTACACCTATATTTGTTCTTATATTTTCTATAATACTATTTGGATCATTACTGACAAAAATAGATTTGTACGCATTTATACTGCTTGTTTCTGGAAGTATAATAATATCTCTTAGAAAAAGTAAAACTTGTGGAGTCTTTGAGTTTAATAAATACTCTTGTGTTAGAAGTATTGAAATGGCTTTTTTGGCGTCTATATTTTTTGCTTTATTTTTTGTTTCAGCAAAATTTGTATTTTTAAATCAAACATTTATATCAGGTTTTATATGGACACGAATAGGGAGTTTTTTGGCAGCAACGGCGCTCTTAGTATTTGCCGTAAATAGAAAAACTATTTTTAAAACAACGAAATCCGTTAAAGCAAAATCTGGTAGCTTGTTTATTTTTAATAAAATTGTTGCGGGTGGGTCTTTCTTGATACTTAACTATGCTATATCACTTGGAGATGTTGCGCTTGTAAATGCACTTGAAGGTTTTAAATATGTTTTGTTGCTTATAATGGCTCTTATTTTTACAAAATGGTTCCCGAGTATCATAAGAGAACAAACATCCTTTGTTGTGATTTTACAAAAAACGTTAGCCGTAGTTTTGATATTCATAGGTATATTTTTATTAGCATTATCCTAGTGTTATATGAGAAAAGTTAAAATTATTTCTATATTACTGTTGGTTTTTATCTTGATAATACTCGGGCTTTCTTTAAAAAAACCAAATGGCATCACTAGTGATATAAAGTGGGGTGTAACTTTTTCAAAACGGTATAGTGAATATTTGGGACTTGATTGGAAAGAAACGTACGTCGCTATTTTAGATGAAATAAAACCTTCCGTAATACGACTCCCTGTCTATTGGACTGATATTGAAAAAAAAGAAGGTGTAATAACGTTTGAAGATTATGATTTTATAATGAATGAGGCAGACAGAAGGGGGATTGGTATTACAATAGCTGTTGGGAAGAGACTTCCGAGATGGCCAGAATGTCATGTTCCAAAGTGGGCAAAAGGAATGTCAAAAGTAGAAATACAAAAGAGGGCAAACAAGATGATTATAGAAACGGTAGACAGATACAAGAATTTGAATAATTTAAAATCATGGCAAGTTGAAAATGAACCATTTTTACCATTTTTTGGTGAGTGCCCATCAGTTGATGCAAAGGGTCTTGATGAGGAAATTAAAATTGTAAAATTCCTTGACCCCAACACTCCTGTTATTGTCACAGATAGCGGGGAGCTTTCGATTTGGCTCCGTGCTGTAAAAAGGGCGGACATATTTGGTACAACAATGTATCGTATTGTTTGGAGTAAAAAATTCAGTCCATATTTAGGGTATATAAAGTATCCTTTACCTCCGAAGTTTTTTTGGCTTAAGGCGAATATATCACAGCTTGTTTATGGGGATAAACCTTTGATAGTAGCTGAGCTTCAAGCGGAGCCGTGGGGAGCAACAAGCGCAAAGATGACAAAAAAAGAACAAGAAAAAACAATGAGCATTAAACATTTTAACGACAATATTAAATATGCGCGTAAAGTTGGATTTGGAGAAGTATATTTATGGGGAGCTGAATGGTGGTATATGATGAAAACTGAAAAAAATCAACCAGAATTTTGGAATGCTGCGAAAGAAGTAATGAAGAAACAAAATTAGTGTGATATATCGCGCTAATTCAAGAGATAGAAGAGATAGACTTGATGTAATTATAGTATTTATACATTTAATATTTCAAATAATAAATAACCAGATTAAAATGCCCTTGTTTGTAAGGGTATTTTAACCTATTGACAGATTAGTAGGTACGCGATATATTGAAGCAAGTAAATATCAACAGGAGATTACATAATGACATCAGCAATTTGGTTATTTTTAGTAGGAGCAGTTATGGGCTACTCTCCGTTTATGAGTATTTTCTCATGGAATAACAAAGTGTCACTACCGATAAGCCTATTGGGTCTAGGTATTATGGCATTCGCAATCGAAATGTTTGTATCTATTCATTAGAGTATATATAAACACAGGGGACTCTTTATTATGGAGAGTCCCTTTTTTATGGAAAAGTATGGGTATATCTGATAGTATAGTTTTTATGTTAAAAGAATTTTTGCTTAAAAAAATGTTGAAGTCACAAATGAAGGACGTGCCTGAGGCGCAACAGGAAAAGATGATGAAACTTATTTCTGAAAATCCTGAATTGTTTCAGAAGATTGCTCTTGATGTTCAAGAGAAAGTTAAGAGTGGGCAAGATCAAACGTCTGCCATGATGGAGGTTATGCCAAAATATCAGGAAGACTTGAAAAAGATTTTATAGTCACATCTTATTTATTTTTTATGTTATCTATCGGAATTGTCGGATTACCAAATGTAGGCAAATCAACATTGTTTAATGCGCTTACAGAAAAATCTGTACCAGCAGAAAATTATCCATTTTGTACCATTGACCCATCGGTGGGTGTCGTTGCTGTGCCTGACGAGCGCTTAGATTTATTGAGTAGTTTTTCAAAATCAGAAAAAACAATTCCAGCAGCGATCCAGTTTGTTGATATTGCAGGTTTAGTGAAAGGGGCTTCCTCTGGAGAAGGTCTTGGAAACCAATTTTTATCACATATACGTGAAGTTGATGCCATTGCTCAGGTTGTTAGGATATTTGAAGATGGAGACATATCTCATGTTGATGGAAGTATAAATCCAATGCGTGACATTGAAGTAATAAACTTAGAACTTATTCTTGCTGATATGCAGACTGTTTCTAAAAGAATTGCAAATATAGGAAAAGATATTAAAAGAGGAGACAAAGAGGCTATATTTGAAAATGATACTTTAGCCAAAGTAATTAAAATACTTGAAGGTGGTAAACTTGCTTTGTCGGGCGATTTTTCAGACAAAGAAATAGATACAATTAAGACTATTCACCTGCTTTCCATGAAACCTATTTTATATGTATTAAATAAAAAAGCTGGTGCTAAAAACATAAGTGAAGAAAATAATGATAGTTTTAAAAAGTTTACAGATTTTCTAGAAAGTCTTGGGTCGGAATGGGTTGTTGTTGATGCCGGTATTGAACATGAAATTTCTGGATTAGATAATCAAGATAAAGATGAATTTAGAAAAGAACTGGGAGCAAAAGAGGGAGAAGACGGTATTAGTTCATTGATACAAAAAAGCTACAAGTTGCTTGGGTTAATAACATTTTTTACTACAGGTATTGATGAGAGTAGGGCGTGGACTATTAAAAAAGATTCTATCGCTCCAGAAGCTGGTTCTGCAATACATACAGATTTTAAAGATAAATTTATTCGTGCTGATATAATAAATTGGAAAGAGCTAGTCGACATTGGTTCATATGCAAATGCGCGAGATAAAGGACTTGTTCGTACTGAAGGAAAAGAATATATAGTAAAAGATGGAGATGTGATAGAGTTTAAAATCTAAACATATTTTGGTTTTATTGTATGATATAATCTAAATATATAAATTAACTAATATTTTTATGAGTGAGAATAATTTTCAAAATGATAATGGTGGTAGCAGTGAATTAAAGAAATTAAAAAGTTCTGCATGGGTATTAAAATGGGTACTTGTAGTAGGTATTGCAATCGTACTTAATTTGTTTTTTGTTTATGCGATAAAGGTATTTTACCCTGAGCCTGAATATACTAATTTTTGTGAAAATAAACAGGTTAAAATAATTCCTGATACAAAAGATGAATGTTTGTCTGTTGGTGGTCAGTGGACTGATGATAAATATATTCAAAAGACAATACCACGAAATGGTTCAATAGAAATTCCGGTTATAAAAACAGAAAGTAAGGGATATTGTAATCCAGATTTTACGTGTGGTCAGGACTTCAGGAATGCAAATGATATTTATGGAAGAAATGTGTTTGTTGCACTTGTTATACTTGGTGTTGTGTCAATAATAGGAAGTTTATTTGTAGCAAGTATCGAAGCTGTCTCTTTAGGCTTTTCGTTGGGCGGTGTACTGGCTCTCATTATAGGGACTATGAGATATTGGTCTGCAATGGATGACTATATAAGAGTAATAGTTCTTGCTTTTGCCCTCGTCGCTCTTATTTGGATTGGAATTAAAAAGTTTAAGTAAAATTAAATAATATTGCTAAAAACCACCGTTTGTAAGCGGTGGTTTTTAATGATATTATAAAAAATAATGAAAATTCTTATTGTCTCAGATAGTCATGATAATTATGAAAAGTTAAAAAAGGCTATTTCATTTGGGAATGATAGCGCATGTGGTGTTATGTTGCATGCCGGGGATTTTGTGTCGCCACCAGGTATTAAATTGTTGGGAGATTTTGACGGTAGTGTGCATATTGTATGGGGCAATAACGAAGGTGATAAAATTAGTCTTGTAAATAAAATAGCAGAATATAGTAATGTGACGGTTCATGGGGATATAATGGAAGAGACTTTTGATGGACTTGATTTTTATATGAATCATTATCCATCAATAGTAGAAAACGCTGCTCTTTCGCATAAATATGATGTATGTATATTTGGGCATACACATATTTACAGTCAAAAAACAATCCAAGATAAAGTATTACTTCTAAATCCTGGAGAGGTTCATGGATATAAAACTGGTACACATACAGCAATAATTTTTGATACTAAAACAAAAATAGCAGAAAAAATAATTTTGTAATTAATGAAAGAATATAACCATAAAAAAATAGAAAAAAAATGGCAGAAGTATTGGAAGGAAAATGATATATACAAGACAGATACGGATAAGAATAAACCAAAATCTTATGTTTTAGATATGTTTCCTTACCCGTCTGGGGAAGGTCTCCATGTTGGGCATCCAAAAGGATATATTGCAACTGATATTTACTCTCGTTATAAAAAAATGAATGGATACAATATATTACATCCAATGGGTTGGGATGCTTTTGGTTTGCCTGCGGAGAACTTTGCTATAAAAAATAAAGTACATCCACGTGTCGCGGTAGAAAAAAATATAAAAAGATTTAAGGAGCAGTTGTCTGTAATGGGATTTAATTATGATTGGGCAAGAGAAATAAATACGACTGATCCAGAGTACTATAAATGGACACAGTGGATATTTTTGAAAATGTTTGAAAAAGGACTTGCGTATGAATCACATGAGCCAATAAACTGGTGTCCAGAATGTAAAACAGGACTTGCCAATGAAGACTTAGAGGGAGATAAATGTGAAAGATGTGGTACAAAAATTGAACAAAAGCCAATGAGGCAATGGGTTCTTAAAATTACTGACTACGCAGATAGAATGCTTGAAGATTTGGACGAACTTGATTGGCCTGAATCGATAAAAGAATCACAAAGAAATTGGATAGGTAAAAAAGATGGTGCTGAAATAGAATTTATAATAAAAAGTGTAAAAAAAGACATAGATAAGAAAATTACAGTATTTACTACTCGTCCCGATACTTTGTTTGGAGCTACTTATTGTGTGCTTGCACCAGAACATAGTCTAGTGCAGGAGTTAAAAGAAGATATTGAAAATTGGGATGAAGTTGTTCGATATATTGAAGTAATTAAAAGTAAGTCAGATATTGAGAGAACGTCAGAAGGTAAAGAAAAAACGGGGATAGAATTAAAAGGAATAAAAGCAGTAAATCCAGCAAATGATGAAGAAATTCCAATTTTTATCGCTGATTATGTTTTAGCTCATTATGGTACAGGAGCAATAATGGCGGTTCCAGCGCATGACGAAAGAGACTTTGAGTTCGCGAAGAAGTTTAATTTGCTAATAAAAGAGGTAATTTTACCTAAACGAATTGATAAAAAAAATCCCCCAGTTGCAGGTAAAGAAAGTATTGAAAGACAAAATGTGCATGCAATAATTCGTAACCCTAAAGATAATAAAATATTATGTTTGAAGTGGAAGAATCATCCTTGGACAACATTCCCTATGGGTGGTGTTGATAACGGTGAAGGTATTATAGAAGCAGCACAAAGAGAAGTATTGGAAGAAACTGGGTATAAAAATCTAATAAATGGGAGGGTTATTGGCGGACAAGTTAGGGCTGAATATTTTGCTGCGCATAAAGATGAGAATAGGATTGCTTATACAAATGTTGTTGTATTTGATTTGGAGGATGAAGAGAAAGTCGATGTGTCAGATGAAGAATCGTCGCAATTTGGTATTGTTTGGTTAGATATGAAAGAGATAACTGTAGATTTAATGGCTCATGCTGAAATGGATGTTTGGTTAGATAGAATAGATAATGGAGAAAAAGCTTATGTTGAGGATGGGGTATTATCCAATTCTGGGGAATTTGATGGGATGGACAGTGAAGATGCAAAAAAAGCAATTACTG
>CAZTTV010000013.1:0-15950 GCA_964616385.1 uncultured Candidatus Saccharibacteria bacterium
GAAAAGTGGCGCGCGCAAGCGCTTGTGGGTTCAAGTCCCACCTCCTCCGCATTGTATAGGAATCTGTATTTTGACGAATTTTGAACATATTTTGAACAGAACCCCGACTTACAACACACTCTAAAACTGAAACATTAAATCAAATAAAACCCCTCAGACATACTTTATGTCGAGGGGGATACTACTGTTTAGTGATGATGCGCACCATCATACTTTCCAGTATAAATTTTCCACATAAGTCTTATCGCCCAGTACATCATCAACAAAGAAATACAAAACGACAAAAGTGGATCAACCAAATACCAATCAGTAAAAAAGATTACAATTCCACCGACAACGACTGTCAAACTTTGGAATAAATCTGACAATACATGTAGGCTCATCGCTTCTTGTGTCACATGACATTCGTCTGATTTATCCAATATTTTATGTTGATAGTAATTTCCGATAGTACCAAGTATAGCCACAAAAATCATGACTTCACTTATCACGTCATTTGGATTTTCTAAACGATCTAACGCTTCATAAAAAACCCAAAAAGCGACGGTTCCTAGCAAGATAGCATTTGCTACACCTCCTATCGCACGTATTCTACCTTCATTGGCAGTATTTCTAACGATACAAGCAACACCAATAGATACAGACACAGCAAAGGTATCTACAAATACATGCCCTGCATCAGCAAGAAGAGCTAAGCTACCAGAAAAGATACCCCCAATTACCTCCACAATTAATATTAAAATTGCAATTACAAAGACTGCAGAGTACCTCTTTACTTCACACCAACAGTTCTCATGTGTAGTGCAAGTGCCTAAATGACTCATATTTTAACCTCTTACAAAATATTTGTTTCTGTGTTTATGCTATCACTAATCTAAACCTCTTTCAATATTTTACTAAAATAGTGTAGAGTATAAAGCAGTCCAATAATATATCAATATTCTTAATTTTTATATCTCTAAATGAAAAGATACGACATAATAATAACAATTATAATAATATTCATTGTAAGCTATGCCGTCTGGTCTGATCAAAGCTACAAACCTGACGCTTCTGTTCAAATCAAAGAAACTATTCAAAATGATGTAGGAATTGAACTACCTCCAAAAGAGTTTTATACAGATGGATGTACTTTGTGGCTAGACAGTATTTTAAATTACAATTTTACAAATAAATGTATTGAACATGATTTTAAATATTGGATAGGTGGAAATATTGATGAAAAAGAAAAGGCTGACCTTGAATTAAGAGACGGCATAAATGAAATAGTCCCATTTATGGGTGATATAATGTACGGTGGTGTAAAAATTTTTGGAAATCCAATATTGCCAACTCCTTGGAGCTGGGGATATGGATGGGAAAAATAATATAAAAATATGAAGATACTTTCTATAGAAACATCATGTGACGAAACTGCAATAAGTATAGTTGAAGCAAATGGTGGATTATCAAAACCTAAATTTAAAATACTAAGTGAGATTGTGTTATCTCAAGCAAAACTTCATGCAGAATATGGAGGAGTTTTTCCTAATCTTGCAAAAAGGGAACATTCAAAAAATCTTATACCTGTATTATTAAAAGCGCTAGAAAAATCGGGTTTCTCAAACAAACAACAAAAAGATGAAACTAAACTAAAATCTATATATAGTAAATTACAAGAAATATTGGAGCGAGAACCAGAATTATTAAAACAATTTTCTGAAGAAATTCCAAAAATAAAAATACCAGATATTGATGCAATTTCTATTACATATGGACCTGGACTTGAGCCAGCGCTTTGGGTAGGTATAAACTTTGCAAAAGCATTGTCGTTGGCATGGAGCAAACCACTAATTCCAGTAAATCACATGAAGGGGCATATTTTCTCTGTGCTATTAAATAATAAAAAAACAAGTGATGAATTAAAAATCAAATTCCCTATCCTTACACTTCTTGTATCTGGTGGGCATACAGAGCTTATACTTGTTGAAAACATGAAGAAATACAAAAAAATAGGGCAAACAAGAGATGACGCTGTCGGTGAAGCATTTGACAAAGTTGCGAGAATACTAGGACTTCCATACCCAGGTGGTCCAGAGATATCGAAAATAGCCCAGCTTGGTGACTGCAACACAAACTCAAAGTACAAGCTTCCGAGACCTATGATAAATTCTGGTGACTATGATTTTTCTTTTTCAGGTCTTAAGACCGCAGTACTTTATATGGTAAAGAATATCCCCAAACTAACGCCAAAAATAAAGGCGGACATCGCATGTGAATTCCAGCAAGCTTCTATTGATGTGTTGATATTAAAAACTATTAAAGCCGCTAAAGAGTATAAAGTAAATACAATTACTTTAGGAGGTGGTGTTGCAGCAAACAAAGAACTGCGTAAACAATTAAAGGAGACGATTAAGAAAGAAATACCAAATGCAGAATACAAAATACCAGAAATGAAATACACTGGCGACAACGCGACAATGATAGCCATCGCGGGGTACTTTGAATTTCTAAACAAAGGCAAAGCAAAATACCCTGCAAAAATAAAAGCCTGTGGGAATCTAAGCCTGTAAACACACTAAAATAGCTTAATTTTATCTTAAACATAGCTTTAAGCTATGCTACAATATCTATAAATGTTTATTGACCCAATAACGCTATTTTACGCCCTACTAGGTGGAGTACTGCCAGCTATTTTATGGCTTTGGTTTTGGTTAAAAGAAGATAATAAAAAACCAGAACCTACAGGAATTATTATACTGTCATTTATAGCTGGAATGGCTGCAGTTATTATAGTACTTCCAATTGAGAAAATTGCATTCAAAATATTTAGCGACCAAACAGTATTACTGTTGTCATGGTCAATGATTGAAGAGATTATCAAATTTTCAGCAATTTTTGTTGTAGCACTACAAAGCAGATACTTTGATGAGCCAGTAGACGCTCTCGTATATATGATTACTGTTGCGTTAGGATTTGCGGCACTAGAAAATTCAATGTTTTTAATAGGTCCTCTAACGAGCGGGAACTTCGTAGAAACATTCTTAACTGGAAATATGCGATTTATGGGTGCCACACTTCTACACACAGTAACATCAGCATCTATAGGTATAGCAATGGGGCTATCTTTTTATAAAGGCAGGATCACAAAGACTTTAAGCGTTCTCATTGGTATGACCGTAGCGATTGTGTTGCATACATTGTTTAACTTTTTTATAATTAATAACAACGGAAATACATTTACTGTTTTTCTATTTTTATGGATAGCAATAATTGTAGTTATCTTATTTTTTGAAAAAGTAAGGAGAATTAAAAAAACATAAATTATCAACTTATCTACACTCAAACAAAAGAATGTAGGTAAATATAAAAAATATTATGAAACAATCATTTTTTGAAAGATTAACTGGTGGCATACAAGCAGACGAAACTGAGGATGGTTTTGATGTAGAAGACAATAGCAAAGAATCTCAAGAATCCGACTGGATTGAAGAGAGTAACGGCGAAGGAGAGCTTGCTATTGATGTTCATCAAACACCAGACACAATAGTATTAAAAGCAATGATCGCAGGAGTTAAACCTGAAGATCTTGATGTCGATATAACAAGAGATATGGTAACAATTAAAGGAACCCGTAATGACGAAAAAGAAATTGCCGAGGATGATTATTTCTACAAAGAATTATACTGGGGTTCGTTTTCAAGAACAGTGCTACTACCACAAGAAATAGAGCCTGACGAGGCTGAAGCTTCAGAAAAACATGGACTATTGACCATAACACTCCCAAAAATAAACCGCGCAAAAAGTAAAAAAGTAAAAGTAAAATCAGGGTAAGATTTAAACACTAAATAAAAACCACCTCTATAGAGGTGGTTTTTATTATTCTGTGCTTGGGGGCGGGCTCGAACCGCCGACCCTTCGCTCTTCAGGCGAATGCTCTAGCCAACTGAGCTACCCAAGCATAAGACTTAATAAATATATATTATTTTGGTAATTTATCAAATAGTCCACCAAAATTAGACAATGAACTACCGGCATTCTGGATTGTCTCAGCACCAGATACAATACCTTGATATGCATTCAATATACTATCAATAAATGGTTGTAATACATAATATGCTCCAAACATAGCTCCTATTACAATCACCCAGTACAAAACATTGAATAACCTGCCCCACAAGATAGATCTATGCATTTTTCTTAGAAGCTTATTGTTCTCCTGAGATAATTCTAGATTTTCTCTCATCATTTTTTTTAATTCTGGATCCATAATTTATTTGTTATGATATTATAGCAAAAACATAGATAAAATAAAAATTGATATTTAATCATTTTTTGCTATGATAACTAAGCATTAAAGCCTTCGTAGTTCAATGGATAGAACAGGCCCGTCCTAAGGGCTAGATGTGGGTTCGATTCCTGCCGAGGGCACATCAAATCAAAAATAACCAGCCACATGTGTGGCTGGTTATTTTTAAAATTTCCTATTTTATGTTCTACAGTCCAAGCATTTCTGACAATTTTCCTTTGTCGAAACCAATTGTCATCTCATCATCCACAAATATAACAGGGACACCCATCTGTCCGCTTTTATCAATCATTTCTTGTCGTTTATCTGCGTCTTCTGCTACATTATAGTCAGTAAACTCAATGTTATTTTCTTCAAGAAAACCTTTTACCATCTTACAGTATGTGCAAGTTGGTGTTGAATATATTGTTACTTTTTTCATAATATTAATATTTTTATACGTATAATGACAATTATTATATCATAATTCTAATTTTTAAATAAACTAAGAACTTTTTGAAAAAAACCTTTCTTATTTTTCTTTACATCTCCATTTTTTGTTGAGTTATTTCCTGTTGGCTCAACTATTACAACTACCTCCTCACCGTCCTTAACAATTCCAAATTTCTTACGCAATTCACCTTCTATTCCACGTTCAGTATTTAGTTTATTCAATTCAGATAAAAGATTTTTTTCTCTTTTTTGCAATTTCTCCAATTCAGATTGAGCAATATCTCTATTAAATTTAGCTTCACGATATTTTTGATATAAATTCCATGTTGTATTCCCCGCAAACAGCACAAATATAAAAAGAATAATTATAATAATCTTTGAATAAAATTGCTGTATTTTACTGTTGCTTCTTTTTAGATTTGCCATAGACGTACGATAAATATATCTATACACGATATATAATACATGCTACATTATACATTATAATGTTTTTATTTAACAAAAAGCACAAAAAAATAATCAACACTATCTGGGCTATAATTGGAGTAATCGTGATAATAAGTATGGTTCTACTATATACACCAATATTTCTTTAATTAAAAATTAAACAGGAAATCAAGAAATTTTGATTAAATAAATCTACCTCATCATCTTTAGAAAAACATCTTGTGGAATATTAACCTTACCCATTCCTTTCATCTTTTTCTTTCCTTTTTTCTGTTTTTCCAAAAGTTTTCTTTTTCGTGTTATATCCCCACCATACAATTTTGCTGTAACATCCTTACGCATCGCGCTAAGGGTTTTTGATGTTATAATCCTGCCTAAAACACGTCCTTGTATCTTTACTACAAACATCTGGCGAGGTAGCACTTTATATAATTTTTCTACAGTTTCCTTTGCTTCATCATCTGCTCTGCGGACTGCAATAACACGAGAAAATGCCGGCATGACTTCATCTGCAACCAAAATGTCCAGTCTAGCAACATTAGCATCTCTTAATTCTCCTATTTCATAAGAAAGTGACGCAAACCCAGAAGAAGCACTCTTTAGTTCATCAAAAAAATTCCTCATAAGCTCACGAAGTGGCATTTCAATATCAACGGACATTCTATTGTCACCAAAAGTTTCTGTATTTACAATAGTAGACTCATGGTCGTATAAAAGCTGTGTTATGTTACCAATATACTCACCAGGTGTAATTATCTTCGCATCTATCCATGGCTCTCTTACAGCCTTAAATGACCCGTGATCAGGAAAAAGAGACGGCGAGTATACCATTTCTTTTTTACCATTATTATGTTCTATTTCGTATGTTATAGATGGTGTTGCTACGATAAGCTCCAGTCTAAATTCCCTTTTCAACCTTTCTGTAATAATTTCCAGATGAAGCATACCTAAAAAACCACATCTAAAGCCACGCCCCATAGTTCCAGAAGATTCTTCTTCAAATGATAAAGATGGATCAGACAATTTAAGTTTCTCTAATGATGTCTTTAGAAGCGTAAAATCATCCTGACTTTCAGGATACACACTTGCCCACACAACAGGACTAGGTTGCATATACCCAGAAAGTGCAGGGAGTGGTTTTTTTGTAAGGGTTATTGTATCACCAACAGATGCAATACCAGCTTTCTTTATCCCCGTGTTTATATATCCTATCTCTCCTGCCACCAATATGTCTTTACTTTTTGGTTCAGGTTCAAATATTCCAGTATCTAGTGCTGTAAAACTTTGTTTTGTTCCAACAAATGACAGCGAGTCACCTTTTTTAATCTTACCATCAAGTAATCTAACAAAAACTACAACGCCCTTATGCGTAGAGTATTCAAAATCAAATACAAGAGCTCTTGCCGAGTTGCTTTCAATAAATTTTTCTTTTGGTTTTGGTATTTTATCAACAATTGTTTTTAATAAATCCTCTACTCCAGCACCTGTTTTCCCCGATACTTCCATTATGTCATCTTTTGGGCATTTCAATAGTTGAGCTAACTCATTTTTTATATCATCAACACGAGCAAGAGGTGAATCTATTTTTGAGAGTACAGGAATTATGACCAAATTCGTTTCTCTTGCCATATTAAGCACCGTAAATGTTTGAGCCTGTACGCCCTGCGTTGCATCAACTAGCAAAATTACACCCTCAATAGCTTTTAATGCTCTAGATACTTCATACGAAAAGTCTATATGCCCTGGGGTATCAATAAGATTTAAAATATAATTTGTATCTTCTATGTCATACGACATTCTAACGGGTTGCATTTTAATCGTTATCCCACGCTCACGTTCAAGCTCCATATTATCTAGAACTTGCTCTTTCATCTTTCTAGCCGGAATTGTCCCAGTAACTTCAAGCATTCTGTCAGCAAGTGTAGATTTACCATGATCAATATGAGCTATAATCCCAAAATTTCTTATATTTTCCATTCTTTGTTCCATAGTAACTCCAAGAATAACACGAATTAAACTAAAGTAGAATAAACTAATAAGGCTTTTCTATTAAAAGATTCAGATTTTGCAAAAAACCTTAGAAGTACAAAATGTATAAATGATATCTTTTTAAAATACGTTATAGAATATGGATAATATAGTCAATTTTGTATAAAATTATATAAAATACTTGACAAAGTATATTCTATCTGATAGTATATGAAAATCGTTAACCATTAATATTTAATATGATATACCGGTAGGAGGGCAAATGCATTTTGAATATGGTTAGGTAGGTAGTAGTGAGGTTATAATTGTATATAAGATACAAAATATGAGTATGGCTTCAATACTACCAAAGAATGAACACGCGGGCAATATGTGTCTGCACAAAAAAACTCTTTTAATCTATTAAAAGAGTATGGGGATTAGTTTTAGAGCTTTCTTCCGACGGTGATAATTATAAAAAACACCAAAAACAAAAAGCTTACGCCGTCTTTGCAGCAAAAGGAACTTAGGTTTCTAAATGCTGTGGAGACGGTTTTTTATTGTGTGCTTTTATTTTAACAAATATTATAGCTCTTCTTTGTCTGGTGCAACTACGACTACTCCCTTGATTTTATGTTTAATACTATATACAATCTCTGCAATCTCTTGATTACCTAGCAAGATCATAACTAAAATTCCAACAAGAATTCCGATTATACCAGCAAAAAATCCTTGGAAAAACACTCCTGAAAATGTATCTAAATCAAAAATACTACTAAAGAAAACTAAAAATCTGTATGCGACAAATCCCATTATTATAGATGCAGCAAAACTATGCGCAAATGTTCTTTCAAGTGACAAGGAGAACTCTTTAAAATCTCTAGCAAAAAATACCCACAATAACCCTGCATTTGCGATTATTCCTATTGAATAAGCAAGCGGAAGCATTACAACAGAGCTTCCAGCGATATCATCAATTCTTAGTAACGATTCAATAAAATACTTAAACAGTTGAGATGTTTGAAAAATATGAACCAAGAAAAAACCTAATGCTATTGTAGAAATAGCAGAAAATATATTTACAAAAAGTGGGACCCTCGTTCTTCCTGCTGCATAATAACCTCTTACGAATAAAAGTTGCAGGGATTGCGCGAGAATTGAAACGGAAAACACAGCAAGTGATGCAGCGGTAAGGCGTGTATCAGACCAATCAAACTGCCCTGAACCTAAAATAGTTCTAACAATCTGCGCACGCAATACTATGAAGAGTACGATAGCGGGTATCGACCAAAATATTATGTGCCTTGATGCCATTACTATATTTTCACAAAAAGCTTTTCTGTCACCTTTGGAAAATAATCTTGAGAGTGTCGGAAATGCGGCTATCGAATAGCTGACGCCAATAACCGAAAGCGGTACTGACTGCAAATTGAAAGAAAAGTTAAATATTGATATAGAACCATCAATCATAAGAGAAGCAAGAGCAACTAAGACTACTAATGTTATATGATTGGATGACAATGTTAATGTTCTTGGAAATGACAAAAATACTACTTTTTTAATTTCTGAAAAATTAATATGAAAAGAGAATTTTGGCATCAGCCCATGTGCCAAAACAACAGGTATCTGTATCAAAAAATGAAGAAGTGCACCCAGAATAACCCCCATGGCAACACCATATAGACCGAAGATTGGATAAAAGAATAATATACCTATAATTATTCCTATGTTATATAGTATTGGTGCTCCTACATATATGAAAAACTTTCTATACACCTGCGTTACTGACCCAAGTAAACTTGAAAGACCAAGCAAAATTGGAGATGCCAGAAGTATCCTTGTTAGCAATATGAATTCTTTCTTTTGTTCCATAGAGAAACCAGGGGCAATCCAATCAGAGAACAACGGCACAAACAAAAATATTATACCCGTAATAGCAATAATCACTACAATAAAGACAGTAAACATATCACTGATAAACTTTTGCGCATTTTCTTTATTATGCTCTTTCTCAAAATTAATTCTATCAGCTAAAAATGGTATGAGTACCGTAACAGAAACAAAAGAAGCAACTGATACAAATATAAAATCTGGAATACGAAAAGCTGCATAATATACATCCAACGTACTACCAGCACCAAAAGAACCAGCCAATAGCCTATCTCTAACTAATGCAAGTATTTGAGAAAAGAATGCAAATAATCCAAGTAGATATGCTGCCTGATGAAGTCCCGTAACTTCTTTATTTAATATATTGAATATTCTTTGAACCATTTAATTAACCATATTTAACTCTTTGACACATTATAAGTAACCATCTAATCAATTAGATAATAAAACAAATTAAACATATAGACAAACTTATTCTTCTATCGGTAATTTATCTCTTTTTTCAGGTGTTGCAGCGGATGGATCTGTAAATAGTGAAATACCTTTTACTAAATTACTTAAAATTTTCTTCACTTCTTTATTGTCTGGATTTAAGTATTCTATATCTTTAAACTGTGCGATAGCATCTTTTTTTCTTCCAACTTTTGAATAACTAAGACCTAGGAAGTACTTAGCATTTGAATACACGGGTTGCAATATAACAGCACGCTCAAGAGCAGATATTGCACCCTTGTAGTCTTTGTTTTGGTATCTTAAAAAACCAAGCTGGAAAAATATACCAATATTGTTAGGAGACAAAAGTGAAGCTTTTTTAGCTGTTTCAATGGCATCTCCCAATTTACCTTCGCCTGCTTGTATTTGCGACAGTAAGAATATGGCTTCCGTATAATTATTTTTTAAATTAAGTGCTTCTGAAATATGCTCTTTTGCTTTAGCAAGATCACCTTTTGAAATTTCTACTCTAGATAATATTAGGTGAACTTCTGGACTTGTTGGGTTTAATACTAATGCCTGATTGTATGCAGATACTGCATTTTCATAAGCCCCGTCTACTCCTACAAGTATTATGGATTCGTATACTTTGCCTAATAAAATCCAGTTAACATAATTAGTCTTGTTTGTATCTATAGCCTTCTTTGCTGCATCTATAGCACTACCAAGAGCATCTTGAAATTGTGTTCTAGTCTGTTCTTCTCCTGTATTCTTTTTGGATAAAATAGAACTTAATTTTGCAATCTGTATTTCTGATAAAGTTCTGTAATAAACATCGCTTTTGTATAATTTAGATGCTTTCAATATTTTAGCCTCAGACAATGCAATATTGCCTTTCACGTTAAACTCTTTTACCCCTTTATTGAAAAGATAAGCAGAAACAAACCTTTGGGTAAAGAAATACCCTCCAACGGTAGAAGTAATCATAAGAATAATTATTACCAAAACAGAGACAAAACCTATTTTCTGATTATCTAAAAAAGAAAACTCAAACTTTTTTATATTTTCTGACTTAACAAGATACGCAATGAAAACACCAGTCATCACAAAGGCTAATGCAAACATAGATACACCAGGTACATAGAATATTGAGACTAACCACAAATACAAAGTAAATATGAAGGATGAGAAAACTAAATAATGTGTAGTTTTATTTTTATGTTTTGTAATCACAAATTTACTTCCTATAAACACCAGCCACGAAAGAAATACAATCCACACTATAATACCCAAAAGCCCAGTAGTAACAGCAAAAGAAGGAATCATACCTACTCCAAAATTAAAGTTTGTTTTCCAAAATAATGTGTTATTTACACTTTTCGTTTTATATTTACCCCATTGCTCTGAAAATTTATTCGGCCCAGAGCCAAGAAGAATATCACTCTTCCAAGTATTTTTTACTATATCAATAGTTGAATTCCAAGAAGGTCTAGCTTCTATATAAGAAATATTAAGCTTATTTGCTAAAAAATTACTAGCAGGATTTCCTGGAATTAAAAATAATACAGATACAATAGATATCACAAGAGGCAACATAACTGATTTATTTATTTCAAATGTGAATTCTTTATTATCAAATACAGACTTCTCTCCTAAAAATGAGATTACATAAACAAATATCACTAGAGAAAATATTCCTAAAAGAACCCATACTAGGGAGAAATCTACAAGTGCAATAAAAAACAAAGAAATTGCAAGAACTATAAACATAAGTATTTTTATTTTTTTACCTATGTTAGGTAAGTATATTGCAAACAAAGATAATATTGCTGAAAACCCTGAAAATACCGCCAAATCGTTCCATTTACCAATGATACTAGCTGACTGAATATTCAAAATACCAAAAGATAAAAAGTCAGCTCCAAGTATTAGTCTAGAAAAATGATACGCGGCTAAAAGTACGAACGACAATAATATACCTGAGTATAGATAAAAAACCCTGTTTGTTGTTTTAAAATATACAGAAGATAAAAATAATACCAAAAATAATACGAGTATTGAGATAGATGTTCCAACCTCATCCCCAAACCCAAACATAGATACTCCAAAAGACGAGGAGTAGATAGACGAGATAAAGAACACAAGTGGTATTAACGGAACAAAATAAAGTAAATATGTTTTTGGAACTGACAATTTTCCAGCCTTTAGTCGAGCTATGAGCCACAATATCACCGATACAACAACTGCTATCTGTAACAACACATTCTTTGTGTAATCTATAGAGATATTAAATAGCGGTAATAAAAATATAGGTAACAGAAATATAGTGGTAATTAAAACACCAAATGAATACTCATCTAATGTTAACGCTTTTAATTTTTTAAAACTCATAAATAATTTTTAACTTAATAAATTTGATTTTTAACATCCTACAATTATATAAAATAATCTTAAACTAAACAAGACAACCTTTACAGCAAAAACCTCCGTTTTAAAGCGGAGGTTTTCGACAAATATTACTTGTATTTATAAGCCGAATTCTGTCTAATAATCTTAAACCAAATTATTAGTATAGCTATTTATCTGGGATGAATATTACTATCCACCTCTAGCGGCACTTTGTTGCATAAAGCAACAACACGGCCTTGCACTCAGGTAAGGATTTTGCCGTTTCAATTCCACCTTTCAGTGGACATATCCCATAAGGGACCCTAAGCTTTTCAGCTTTGGCGTCACTGCTCGCACCTCTTGGATTACTCCAGACGGGCGTTACCCGCTACCCTGCTCCAATATATAAAAATACAATGGAAGTGTTCGGACTTTCCTCTAACAGAACTTTTAAAAATGAACTGCCAGCAACTATACAACACAAGTCCGAATATTATACTACACTTACGTCAAAACGCAAGATACTGCAACGATATTCAACACCTACTGCATTGAACAACGACCATCTATTGTTTTATGCTTTTTAAACCTCACAGGTTCCAGACACACAAGCCAGTTCTTTCTTAGCTTCAGTTGAATCTTCTTTCTCGTATAATACTATTCTAGAAAAATCTATTTTACCGAGCTTTTTTGTCATCTCATCATATCGTTTTTTATCTATTGCTTCATATGGAGCAAGCTGGTACACATGATTGTCACGTGGTAAAAACGAAAGACCACCAATAATTTCCCAATTTTCGTATACCCAATTAGCAACTCCAATCCATTCATCACTACCAACTGATATCGTTACGGATGGATTATGCTCCGTGAAGCTATTTTTAACCATTCTCCAATATTCCAATTGTTTAATTGCGCTCATTTCATCTTTTAACACCGCCCCCTTTGGAGATTCGATTGGAAATTCTAAAACAAATGTACTTGCATCTTCTTTAGACTGCCCAACCTCGGGGAAATACGTAATTCCTTGGTCTTTCATCATGGCAAACAATGGATCACTTTTAGCTACTCTTACTCTGCGAATATAATACTGTGAATGTCTAGGGTGCATACCACTTGAAGAATTGAACAACTGAGATCCATTACCTGACGGTTTTACACAAGTAACTGCCATGGACTGGTTAACTCCAAATCTTTTTGCATATTTTTTATTAGTCTCAATTGCTACTTTTTTCATTTCTTTCAAAATCTTTTCATTACGAACGACACTAGAATCCCATTGACCTGTTATAGAAACACCCAACAATGCTTCTTTTTCACAGTTTTGCTTCCATTCTTTTGAAAGATACCCAAAATTAGTAAGGGTAGACTGATATGTTCCAAGCAAAGCAGCCATCTTTACTTTTTTAATTAATGTTTTTTCTGTATCATCTGATCTAGCTACAATCTCTGTAAGATTACAGAAACTCTTTGATCGCAAAATTATTTCTCCACAAGGATTTACACCCCAATTAGGATATTTACCATTTTTAAACTGTTCTAAACGTCTTTTCGGAAGAGTTGTAGCAAGACTACCTCTATTAAATATACCTCTTTCACCAGAACCACTCTTCATAAGAGCAGTCCACTCGTCCATAAAGTATTCATTGGACGGCTTCTCTGTATAAACAGCGGAATTATTTGCCATCATTCTTTGTGGTTCTGTTAGAAAAAACTGTCCTTTTTTCGCATCTCTAACTTCGATATCATCAAGGTCAGATAATGAAATAAGAGCGCTTCTTCTTACACCACCAGCAACAACGACCTCACCGATTTTACACACAACATCATGAACGTCTAAATTAGATAAACGTCTACCTTGTCTAGCTAATATTTTATTTCTAGTAAATATTAATACATTTCTAAGCGGTTCAGGACCAGATGATCTACCGCCCATCACTTTAAGACGAGCACCTTCTGGACGAAGTTTACTAAAATCAAAATCTACATCCATACCCGAAAACCAAGTTTTCATACCATATACAAGAGCGTCAGCCCACCCTTCTTTAGTATCAGCTATAACAAAATCTTTCTTTTTCTTACCTGTTTGAAATTTTATTTGAGGCATTTGCTGAACACTCCACGACTCAACAGTAAACCCAAGACCAGTTCCGCACATCAATATGTACATTATTTCTCCAAAATCCTGCAATTCATGTGGAGCAATAAAAGAACAATTATACGCACATACATTTGTTCTATGTGTTGGAGTTCCAGAAAATTGGAAAAGTCTCATGGATGGCATTGCTTCTTGATTCAAAATAGATTCTCTAACTTCGCCATATTCCTTAGTAGAAAGTTTTTTACCAAGATTTTCTTTCATAAATCCCATATATCTGTCCACAGTCTCAATCCATGTCTCTCTACGTCTTTCTTCTTCAATCCAGTGGGAATAAGTTCTGTAGTAAATAAACTCTGCAAGCTGATTTTTAAAATATTTACTACTTTCTTTTGTAATACTCTTAATATTGTCAGGAACTTCAACTTCTTTTTCTCTTTCTTCTGTTCTTCTGTTTCTATACAAAATATATGCTTTCGCAGTATCTGCAAAATCTTCCCAAATCAACTCTCTTTCAACTGCATCTTGAATTTCTTCCACAGTAGGTATATAGTGTTCATCTTTTATATTGGTTTTATACATATGCAGAACAACTTTTTCAGCTATACGATGAGCATCAAATTCCGCCCCTTCACCAGTCACCTTCATAGCCTTACTAAGAGCATCAGAAATCCTTTTCATTTGAAAAGGTACCACGCTCCCTTCCCTTTTTTTAACTTTCATCAAAAGCTTTGTGACATTTTTTGTTGCTTCTACACCTTTTACCATATTTTTTAGAGTCTCCTCCCCTTACCCCATTAAATTTGTAAATAATGAGAAAAGTTGTGGAGAAATTATTTATTAATGTTTACTGTAATATATTGTACCAAAAAATACCGGCTCTTAGACAGTGGATAAGTACCAAAAAACTACAGGAAAATATAAAAAAGAGTGTCTGTAAAGACACTCTTTTATTTTACATTGTATACACTCGGTTAAAAAACAATATATATACGACTAAGCCAATTTAAGTAATTTATCTTTTTTTTATAACCCAATTTCTTTCAAAAATGCTTTGTTGTTCGGTTTCCTACCTAAAAATTTCTCTAAAAGCTTCATTTCTTCTTCACTAGAACCTTTTTCTAGGATTTGCTTACGATATTCCATACCAACTTTTTTATTTAACAGCCCAGCACGTTTAAATTTCGTAAACATATCAGACGAATATACTTTTGACCACATATAACTATAATACCCAGCGTCATATCCAACTAAATGCCCAAAACCTGCTGGAAATATATTTTCCTTTGGAAGTTTAACTCCTGTATTTTTAAATAAGATAGAATTAAAAAGTTCACATATATTTTTTGTTTTTCCAATATGAAGATTCAAGTCAGATGATGCCAAAGAAAGTTGCCTCATCGTAGAATAATGCATAAGATGATTTTTAGCTTTTATCATATTGTCAATCATACATTTAGGAAGATTCTTTTTAGTCTTATAATGTTCTGACAATATATTTAGCATTTTTTTATCCCACACCCAATTTTCAAACATCTGCGATGGAGCCTCTACAAAATCAATTGCAACAGATATCCCAGATTGCGATGAATATTTAGCTCGAGTAAGAGCTCCGTGCATCAAATGCCCAAACTCATGAAAAAAAGTTTCAACTTCGCCACGACTCAACAAGGACGGATGTTTATACCTAGGTTTTGGAAAATTTGTGACCATACACTTCACTGGTGCAATATATTTTTTCTCGTTATTTATTATTTTTTCTCTGCCAGACACCAAGCTAAATACAGCAGCATGTCCAAATTTATTTTTTCTAGGATACATATCAAGTATAAAATATGAAATTATTTTCCCGCTATCTTTTACCGCATACAACTCAACATCACTATGCCAAAGTGGATACCCTTTTAATTTTTCAAACTTAACAGAAAAAAGTTTTGAGTATATCTCAAATGTTCCCTTTTTTACAATTTCAAACGGAAAATACTCTCTTACTTTTTCTATATCAAT
>CAZTTV010000014.1:0-13724 GCA_964616385.1 uncultured Candidatus Saccharibacteria bacterium
ATGAGACGAACATTTCAAATACCAAATATCTTGATGTACAAAATGTTCGTCTCATACAAGTTTTGAACCTTATGTATTTTACAAAGAACTATTTACAAATTATCACTTTCAGTGGTTATGTCAAGACAGCAAAAATGCTCTACCACTTAGAACATTCTCATTATTTAGTATATTTCTATTTATAAAATACTATTTATTTTTAGTTATAGTCCAATCACCACCAGTAATAGCAAACATATAATTCCCATCAAATACATTATTTATTGTAAAATCTCCCTCAAAATCATACAATTCATTAACAAGCCTGCTTGTAAAATTACCATTTTCGTCTACTAAATATACCAAGAAATTTCCTCCTCCTTTGTTGATTGCATGAAAACTATATTTACCCTCAGAAAGATAAAACTTATCTGTAACTTGAATTCCATTTCCACTGAAAGAAGGGTCTATTTTAGCAGGTTCAAGCAGTTTGTCTGATGGAGCAAAAATAATTTGCCAACGACCTCCTTCTATTTCTGCGAAATAATTTCCTCCACTCGATTTTAATGCGATGGCTCCATTAAAAGATTCTGCATTTTCATAACCAACACTTATATTACTTCCTGTATACCCTTCTCCGTCTTCAAGCGTACCGTTACCATTTTCATCCTTATACACGTTAACACTAAAAGAACTATTAGAACCTGATTGATTTTTTGCTTTTAGTATTACAAGCCCACTCTTTAATGATACAGGTCCAATGGTTTTTCTTCCCTCTCCATCAAACACCATTCTATTTTGACTATTTGTCTGTTCACTTTTAGAGGGGGTTAATTTTACCTCTGCGTCAGAACCAATATCTTTACGAGACAGCATCCCATATACAGCACCCGTAATTATAATGATACTAACTATCGCTATTACAATATTTTTTGTTGTCATATTTTTTAAAAGTTATCTAATATATAATTTAAACCGTATAAACATATATTACTCTTTTAAATCTTTCTTGCAATTAATTCCTAAACTAGAGAGATTTTATATATTCTGGAATATCATCCAAAAACTACTACATACTTTATTTAAATGATGCACATTTAGGATATTCTACTAAAAATTCTTGTGCAATTAATAGATTTTGTGGCAAAAGCTCCAACACTTCAAAAGCCTCCATTGGAATGTTTGAGAGAGAAATATAATCCTCGTCGGGTAATATGCCGCTATAAGGATCTCCATTTACACTTTTTGGATCAACTGCGTATACTGCAATACCAGTATCTCCCCCATTATCAACAAGAAACATTCCATATTTTTGTAATGCTTTTGCAATTGTCTTTTCATAAGGTTTCAGATGTAATGCATTAATATCAAGCGACGGATCAAGTCTGACTCGCGCGCCTTCGGGTATTGCATAATCTTTTTTGGATTCACCGTCACTTTCAGACGCAGGCAAAACAGGTCCCCCTGATTTTGTGAATGGATAACTAAATATTAAAGCGTGATTAATCTCTCCTGAAGCAAGTTCATCAGGCCATATCATACCACCAATCGTTGAAAAACCAGACCCTCGTGTAGAAAATCCTTTATTATATATTCCATTACCATCCATACTTATGGCATTTCCCCAACTTGCAATCCATCCTTTACCTTTTTTTCTTATCTGCCAAAAATCATATTCGCACCTATTTTCAATATCAATAATAACCATTTCATTATCTTGGTCTGATTCTTCACCACACCCCTTAGGAGCTACTGACCCATCACTATCAAAAGAAGGCTCTGCTTCGTCCGGTATAGGAACATTTTTTATAAAACTAACACCAAGTTCCCAACTCTTTCCACATTTAAGTTCTACGTCATATCTTGGAGTATTTTTATTTGCAAAATAAACAGTAGTAGAATATTGTTTGTATGACAAAAGAAATCCCCCAGCATCAAAAAAAACTTCGTACTAATATATCGGAATTTTTATCTACTTTTACATCAATACCAATAAGACTATTAATCGGTGCATTATTTTTATAAAGCGACAAAGAACGAAGCTTCGGTAATATTTCTGAACTTGTAGCATTGATGATAGTATCCGTATTTATTTTATCTTTATATATGATATTTTTTGTAACCCAAAAAACCCCCACAATAATAGACATAAAACTAACAGCAAAAATGCCGTATTTTATCATATAAACATATTGTATTATATTGATTAAATATGCACAATAAAATCTACAAAAGGACGTCATATTAACGACCCTGTACAAAAATACTATTATTGTGGTAAGGTGTTGATATATGACAGATGATAAAATAATTGGATATTGCATGAAATGCAAGGAAAAAAGGGAAATGAAGGATGTCGAAAAGACTGAGATCAAACCTGGACGTCCAGCTGCTAAAGGCAAATGCTCTACATGTGATACAGGGATGTACAAAATACTCCCAAAAGACGCGGCATAGTCGCATAAAAAAGACCTCCCTTGCGGAGGTCTTTTTTAATTGTTTTATCTATTAACCCACTCATCATCCTGCCTAACAAGTAAATTCTTTTTATCTTCAGGGTGCGCCATTATTTGCTCAACTGCACGCTCCATTCTTATTGATTGTGATCCTTTTAATAGAACAACATCCCCTTCTTGTATAATACCTGAAAGATATTTACCTGCTTCTGTAGAATCTGCAAACCAATGTATTTTACTTTTATTCATCTTATTCTTATTTGCACCACTTGCTATACCTTTTGCACGAGGACCAACAACAAACAACAAGTCAGAAACTTTTGATGCATGTTCACCTGCTTTTATGTGCTCTTCTGCCCCATGTCTGCCAAGCTCCATCATATCTCCAAGAACAGCAATTTTTCTACCTTCCGTTTTTATATTACCAAGTGATTCAAGAGCTGAGCATAACGCTGTCGGAGAAGAATTGTATGTATCATCTAATATTACTGTACTATTTATTCCTTCTAATATTTTAAGTCTTCCTACTGGAGTTTTGTATTCGCTTATCCATTGTGTCGCAGATACAAGATTTATCCCTTCTGATATACCCACTACAAAAGCAGCCAAAATTGCATATATATGTTGAAAGCCTGTAGTACCAAGCATTTTGACAGGCAAAATATTAGAACCGTAATTTACTTTAAAATTTATACCTATCGGACACTTTTTATTATCATATATAATCTCTTCATTTGTAGCCCTCATCTGTATACCCTTACTAAACCCATACGTCATTACATTTGCTTTTGTTTTTTCTTTCATTGGTAATACATTTTTCTCGTCATCACTGAGTACAAGTAACCCATTACTTTTAAGTGCACTAACTATATAACTTTTTTCTTTTATAACTTCTGCAGTAGATTTAAAAAACTCAACATGTACAGGTACATCTCCTATACGAGTAATGACAGATATATCTGGTAACAGCCATTTACTTACTTTCTTTATGTCTCCTGGTCTATCTGCCCCTATCTCTAGAACAAGCCATTTTGGATAATGATTTTTTAAGAATATAATAGCAATTCCTTCTATTATATTCTGTACCCACACCATAGGATTATTCCAACCGTTCTTTACTCCAAGTATTGTAAGAGGTATACCTATGTCGCTATTGAAACTTTTATCACTTTTTCTTACAAAATAAGCCCTACTAAGAACTGCGTAAATAGCATCCTTTGTAGATGTTTTTCCAACGTTACCAGTAATAGCAATGATCTTAGGTTTGTATTTTTTCAATATTAGCCGAGCTTCTATTGTAATTATCCAAACTATTATTTTTTTAAAAATTTTCTTTATCATATTTTATCTGTCAGGTTGAACTTCATAATAATTTATTAAAAATTTAGTCAAATCCATAAATGGGTAAGTAAGTGTTTGAGATGCATATCTTACCTCTTTGGGGTTAATATTATATAGGAAAATCAAAAATTGTGGGTTGTACGCAGGAAAATATCCAAAAAATGAGTGGAGATATCTATCATCATAATATCCTCCATTTTTATTATCAGCAATCTGAGCAGTACCAGTCTTTGCTGCAATACTATATCTTGGTAATGCAACCTTACCATTTAACAAAGCATCGTCAACAACCTCAATCAACATTCTAGTAACCTCATCTGACGTTGATTTTTTTAATACTCTATCTCCTTCATCTGGGTAAGTTTTTTTATGACCACCTACACGATAGTCAATATCGTCAACAATAAATGGTGAAATCAACAACCCACCATTCGCCAATACTGACAAGGCCCTTGCTGTCTCTATTGGCGTCATCGCTATCCCTTGACCAAATGATGCCGTAGCATATTCTATTTCATGTCTACTTTTAAGATTCGATACAAGTCCTCTTGTTTCGTTTGGAATTTCTATACCAGTTTCATCTCCTATACCATAAGAAAGCATATATTTGCTAAATTTTTCTCTACCGAGTGATTGCATAAGAAACACGGCACCCATATTAAGAGACTGACTTAATATTTGCTGTATTCCAACAACACCTCGCGCCCTACCGTCATAATTTGATATTTTAAACCCGTCAAGACGCATAGACCCTTTATCATTATAAGTAGTATTAGAATTAACCACACCACCATCAATAGCTGCTGCCATTGTTAGTGGTTTTATAATAGAACCCATTTCATAGACTCGTTCAACTAATGGATTTGAAAATGCCGATGAATTTTTTTCATTAGAGAAATTGTTTGGATTGAAATCAGGAAGTGACGACATAGCATAAATACTTCCATTTTTAGGATTGATTATTATACCGCCAACTAGATCAGAAGACCATTCTTTTTTTACTCCTTTTAGTATATTTTCAAGTTCTATTTGTACGTTAGGCTCAATAGTCAAGACGATATTCCCCTCTCTTGTATTGTCCGCACTAAATATTGAATCTGTAATATTAGAAAAAATTTCAGCGAAGAAATTTATATACAGACCGTTATCACTGCGACTTAACGTATCATCATAATATCTTTCCAATCCATAAACACCCTTTTGTATATTATTCCCAGTATATCCCACAAAACCAAGTAGTTGACTTGCTGTCCTACCAGCTGGATAATATCTCCATCTTTCTTTAAAAATATTGACTCCACCCAATTTTAATTTTTTAATTTTTTTAACGTCTTCTTTTGAAACTCGTTTTAAAATTTCTTCATATGGATCGTTCTTTTTATTTGCTTTTTTAAAAAATGACTCTTTATTCATCTCTGTAATTGTAGATATTTTTTTATAAAAATTATCAGGATTTGAAATTTTCTTAGGATTTATTGCGATAGTATAACCTTCCTTTAGTCCAGCCGCTGTAATTTCTGTACCATCTCTTTTTTTAAAAAATATAGAGCCTCTGTTGTATAAATTTGAAGTTTGAGTTACATATTGTCTATCAGCCCTATTTTTATACGATTCACTATAAACAATTTGTATAAAAAAAAGCCTTCCTATAATAAGAATGGCAAAAATAATCATTATCCCAAAAATAATATATATTCTGATTGAGCGGTCAATTCTCATATAATAAAAATAATTAATTATTCAAAGTAAATAATTTCTTGGCCATTGTCTTACGAACAGCAAATGAATTGTTCTTTTTTTCACTAAATCCCATTGACATAGCTAACTCCATATTTATACCATCAACTTTTGTGAAATATTCAGTTTCAAGCACAGATACATTTGAACCTATTGATGAGATTGTCTTCTCTATATTCTTTCTTTCTACAACACTCAAAACACTGGCATTTATAAGATAAGAATACACGGAAATCATTGCAAACAATAAAATCAATAGACTCAAAACAATCAATTTGCTATAACCTATACTATTAAATTTTATTGATATTGTATTCATATATTCTTTTTAAAAATTCTTAATTTAGCACTTCTTGCTCTCTTGTTATTTAAAATTTCATCTCTGTCCGGCGAAATAGGTTTTTTATTTATTATTTCCCCTACTCCGTTTTTAGCTATTTCTCTAAAAAAATTCTTAACTACCCTGTCTTCTATACTATGAAATGAAATGACTGCTATCATTCCTCCTTTAGAAAGTAGTCTAACTCCAGTATCTAATCCTTCTTTTAATGCTCCTATTTCATCATTTACTACAATCCTTAACGCTTGGAATGTTTTCGTTGCAGGATGGATTTTTCTTCTTCTGTACCAAGCTGGAACACTTTCTTTTATAATATCTGCGAGCTCTAAGGTATTCTTGATTGGCTTTTCATTTCTTGCTTTTATAATTCCTTTTGCAATCATTCTTGAAAACTTCTCTTCTCCATATCCAAATATGACATCAGCAATATTCTCTTCGTCCCATGTATTTACTATCTCTTCGGCGGTCAATGTGTCTTCCATTATGTTATTAGACAATGTCATCAACAACGGTTCTTCTTTCATAAATGAGAATCCTCTATTAGAATTTTCAATTTGATCAGAACTAAAGCCGATGTCCAATAATATTTTGTTGACTGTTTTTATTCCAATTTCAGCTAAAATTTTATCTAAATTCCTGAAATTTTCGTTTCTTAATACAACATTGCACTTATATTTATCTAAAACTCCCTTTGCCCTACTAATTGCATCAGAGTCCTGATCAATACCTATTAATGTGCCATTCTTTCCTAACAGTGAGCATATCTCCCTACTATGTCCTCCTGCACCAAGTGTACCGTCAACTACGACATCATCTTTTTGGATATCAAGATATTTTATAGTTTCATTTAAAAGAACTGGTATGTGTTTAGTCGTATCCATATGTATTTAAAGTACGCCAATCTCTCCTAATTTTTCAGCAAGAGTATCAGCATCTTTTTCAACACGAGACTTATAATTCTCCCAACTTTTTTCATCCCAAACTTCAATTCGTGTATGTATTCCTGCAACAACAACCTTACTTTTCAATCCTGCAAAATCTTTCAAAAAATCAGGTATAAGTATTCTCCCAGCTGAATCAACATCACTTTCTACGGCACCGGCCAACATAAAACGGTTAAATCCCCTACTGTCTGACTGTCCAATCGATAATTCTGCCAATCTTTCTGATATTTTTTCCCACTGTTTTAATGGGTAAATAAATAAACATTTATCCAATCCACGTGTTACAACAACATGTTTTCCTACTTCTTTTCTAAATCTAGAAGGCAATGAAAGCCTCTTTTTAGGATCCAATGTGTGTTTATATTCTCCAATTAACATATTTCTTGTAATTTATTTATCCCACTTTCTACCACTTGTCTTATATTATATACCACTTCATCCCACTAGACCATTAAAGTTATCCACAACCCATAACTTATAGGTTTGACCTATAACCACTTAACTTATAGGTTTGACCTATAATCACTTTTTTCAACGTCTCAAAAAACCACGAAATGTGCGCATTTCGTGGTTTTTCATATATCCAGTATACTCAGGTATTCAATTACCTTTTAGGTCTTAGTGTCGGAAACAATAACACTTCTCTTATATTTTTACTGTTGGTAAATAACATAGTTAATCTTTCTATTCCTATACCAACACCTCCTGTAGGTGGCATACCGTATTCCATTGCTTCTAAAAATTCCTCGTCACTTGTCTGTGCTTCTTTGTCCCCAGCCTCTTTATCTTTTTCTTGCATTTTGAATCTTTCTCTCTGATCTATAGGATCATTTAATTCTGAAAATCCTTTTACAAATTCGATACCACCTATAACAAGCTGAAAGGCATCCACGATATTTTCATTAGAATCTTTTTTCTTTGCTAGAGGTAAATAGTTTACTGGATAATTAGTAATAAATGTCGGCTGTATTAATTTAGGTCTACATGACTTTTTATAAATATTATCTAATATTTTTTCAAATGTATCTCCCTTGTTTGTATCAACTCCAAGCTGACGTGCTTTTAAAATTAAATCTTCTTTGCTAATTGACTCTGGGTTTGTTATTAACGCATAACGCTTTAATAAATCAAAATAAGATACTACTTTAAATTTCTTACTTATATCTATTTTATCTTCACCGAAAATGAAAATATTTTTCTTTAATAAAGTTTTAGCTAGGCTTTTAAGCATCTTTTCTACAAAATCCATTTGCTCGCTGGCATCGCTATAACTTTCGTAAAATTCCAACATTGTAAATTCAGGATTATGAGTTACATCAATCCCCTCATTTCTAAAGTTTCTTCCTATTTCATAAACCTTTGTAAATCCACCCACCAACAGTCTTTTTAAATAAAGCTCTGGAGCAATTCGTAAATACAAATCCATATCTAGAGCGTTATGATGAGTAACAAAAGGAAGTGCCGTAGCTCCACCAGCATGATGTTGCAACATTGGAGTTTCTACTTCAATAAAATCTTCTTTATTTAATATATTTCTTATTTCCGTAATAAGTTTTGAGCGAAGAATGAACCTATCTTTCACTTCAGGAGACATAAGAGTGTCTAAATATCTTTTCCTAAACCTTTCTTCAACATCTTGAAGTCCATGCCATTTGTCAGGCAAAGGGCGCAGACTCTTTGAAAGCATTGTCCAGCTTCTTGTATCTATTGTTTTTTGTTTTGTTTTTGTTACAAAAAGTTTACCAGAAAATTCTACAAAATCTCCCATATCCACCAAGTCTGAAAAATCTTTAAACGACTCTCCTTTCATTTCAGATTTCTTTAACATTGCCTGCATAGTACCAGTACCATCGTCAAAATTAAGGAAAATAATGGCACCTTGTTTTCTAAGCGACATTACCCTACCAGCTAAAACAACTGCCTTTTTTCTTTTTGACAGTTTTGTAAAATTATCTAATGCACTAACAACAGAAAATTCTCTTTTTGTTGTTATTGGGTAAGGACCAATTCCCTTCTCCTTTAAAATACCCAGTTTTTTAATTCTTTCACTTCTTATTTCTTCTATTGATGCCATGTTCTAAATATAAAAAGTTTTGATAAATAGTAATTCTATACTTCTTTTATTCAATATTAATTATTGTATATTTCATTTTTCCAGAAGGACTTTCAAATGAAACACCCTCGCCACTTTTTTTGCCCATAAGAGCACTACCGAGTGGTGATACATTTGATATTTTACCAGATGACATATCTGATTCCTCTGAACCCACTATATGATATTTAGTTTTCTCACTCTCTCCATTTTTCTGAACAACTACAACGGATCCAACTTCAACATGGTCACTATGGTGTTTTTTAATTACATTTGCATTTTTCAGAATTATTTCTATTTCTAAAATTTTTCTCTCAGTATTTGCTTGATCTTCTCGAGCTTCTTGATACTCAGCATTTTCCGAAAGATCACCAAGCGACTTTGCGTACTCAAGTTTAGTAGCAATTTCTTTTCTTTTTGTTGTTGTCAAAAAATCAAGCTCATGCTCAAGCTCTTTGTATTTTTCTTTACTTAAATATGTTTTACTATCAGTCATAATGTTGCTAGTATATGCGAATTTTGATGTATTTGCAAATAATGTATAATTTATAGTTTTTTAAATTTATGAACTATTTTTTAAGATATTCTGGTGTATTTCTAGACATCCACTCAAGAGTTTGACGCATTACAAATAGTGCCCCTAGTAGATTATGTCTATCCCCTTTTTCCATTACTACAGTAAATACATATCTCGGATTCTCGTATGGGAAATATCCTGTTATCCATGAATTAACAAGCGCTTTTGATACTCCAAGTTCTGCTGTACCTGATTTTGCTGCAATACTAACTTGAGGAATATTTAAACCTTTTGCTGTACCTTCAGTCACAGCCATTCTCATACCTTCCTTAACTACATTCAAGTTGTTCATATCCATATCAATTATTCTTTCAACACTTGTTTCGTCTTCCAAATTTACATTTCCATCTTTCATCAATATGCGCGGATTTAACATTTTACCATTATTAGCGATAGCCGCGGTAGCTCTTGCTAATTGTATTGGTGTTATTTGAAACCCATATTGACCTATTGCTGTATGATATGTATCGCCAATTCTCCATTCTTCACCATTAAAATTTTCTCTTTTCCATTTTGGATTTGGTATAACACCTTTAGCCTCTCCGGGTAAATCCACACCAGTAATATTACTTAGCCCGAATATTTTTGCGTATCTCTCTATTTTTGATATACCTAATCCTTTTTGATCTTGATAGCCACCACCGATAGTATAAAAATATACATTTGATGAAACAGCTAGTGCACGTCTCATGTCAACCCATCCATGAGCTTTCCAGTCCTTGAATACAGTTTTAAGTTCAGGGAAATATGGATTTTGAATAGAAATTGAACCAGAGGAAAATATTTGTTTTTCAGGACTTATAATGCCTTCTTCCAAAGCACCAAGTGCCATAAATAACTTTACTGTTGAACCTGGGGTATATAACCCAGCAACTATTCTATTTAAAAATGGATTATTTTTATTATTTATATATTTTTGAATATCTTTGATACTTGAACTATTTGATAATATATTTGAACTATATTCTGGAAAACTAGTAAGAGCGAGAATTTCTCCATTATTTGCATCCATTATAATTCCAGCTCCGCCACTAAAACCGACACGTGCAGATAAATCTTTAATTGCCTTAAATAATTCTTCTTGAACTCTAGAATCTATTGAGAGTGTTATATTGTCACCACCTACTGGTGGAGAAATAATACTTTCTGATTGTATTTTTGAAAATACATCTACTTCTGTTATCTTTATTCCCTTTTTACCAGATAAAATATTATTATAAACTAACTCTACTCCGTCTTTACCTTTAAATTCTTCCTGAAAATAAAATCCTGACTTATCTTTTTTTGGATAGCTAACATATCCAAGTATATGAGAAAGTCCATTTGCATTAATATATTCTCTTTTTGAGAAATTATTATCACTGGGTGTGTTCCAAGCAAGCTCTACTCCATTTCTATCATATATGACTCCTCTTTCTGAGAATATAGGTGTATGTCTTAAGCTGTTACGCTTAGAAAGATTTTCATAATATGACCCACTGGATATTTGCAAATCTCCAATTCTAAATACAAAAACTACAGCAATAACAAGAAAAAAAGATCCAAGAAATAAAACTGATTTTTGTGATATCGGGTGTTCTATTCTCCCTTCAAATTGATGCACATCAAACTCAGGAAGATTTCTAGAATCTAAAAAAATCTCATCAGGGTTTATCTCAATATTTCTTCGTCTTTTATTTTGGAAAAACATAAAATGCTAAATTATCTTATTTTTCTTTTAAACAAATGCAAAAACACAAATACAACCAATGACCCGACTGTAAAATACATTTGTCCATTTCCATATAATATATCTATTATGAAACCAGCAATAATAATCTCAATAAAATTTCTAAAATAAATCATAAAAATTAATGCCAACAATACAGACACCCACCATGGAGCAAACAACACACTTAGAAATAACAAAATATCTAATATAATTCTTTTTAACATAATAGAAAATATACAATTAATCTACCAAAACCTGAACCCACCTAATATTTCTTATATTCACAGGACTTTTGAATAAAATTGTCTGGAATGGATTACTTGGGTCTATATCTATATATTCTACCGTACCCAGTATTTTTATATCTATATCAGGAATAGAAATAATATCACCTATTTTTACAGATATTTCTCTTGGTAGCTCAATTTCAAAATTACCTGCTCCTTTCCCTTTTGCAGATACTGCAATGTTACTCTCGCCTAATAATACTTCTATAATATTGCCAGGATCTGAAAACAACTGGACTTTTGACGAGTTGCGATAAACATTAGTTACTGTACCTATCATAATTCCATTATCTACAGTAACTACATCTCCTTTTTTAATATTTAACTTTTTACCTACATCAATAATAAGTGAATCATAAGGCGATGAATCTGGTCTAGAAAGTACGGCAGAAATAATTACTTTTTTATCTTCAGACCTTCCTAAAATACCTTTTAATTTTTTATTTTCTAAATAAAGCCTGTCAACACCAATCAATCTTAATTTCAAGGCTTCGTTTTCTTTTTTCAAACTATCATTCTTTTCATACAAACTTTTTTTAAACAAAAAAATAGAAAAATAAGAAGATATACCGTCTTTGGTTTTTGTTCCAACATTCAATACAGGAGTAGTCATAGTAACAACAAAACTTGATGCTGTTCTTAATATAGTTCCACTCCAAAAATAAAATACAATAAAAACAACTATCAAGATGAAAGATATTTTATATAATTTGGAATTTTTATTATCTCGGTGGTAACTCATCTTCGTTTTCTATTAATAAATCTTTAAAATCATTAATATTTTCGAGTACAATACCAGTACCACGAACAACCGAGCCTAGGGGGTCATTTGCAATATGAATAGGTATTTTTAATTCTTTGTGAAGCAACTCAGAAATACCTTGAATCAATGCACCGCCACCAACCAACACAATACCCCTATTCATCACATCGGAAAGTATCTCTGGTGGTGTGGACTCTAATACTTCTTTAATAGTATCTACTAGAGAAACTATTGATAGAGAGAGAGCTTCTCTTATATCTGATTCTGTTATTATTACTTCACGAGGTAGCCCTGTTACTAAATCTCTTCCTTTTATAGAAGCTTCCGATGAACCATCTCCTTCTATTGCTGACCCAACTGCTATTTTTACACCCTCTGCTGTTCTATCACCTATCAATATTTTAAACTCGTCTCTTATATACGATACTATATTTTCATTCAATCTATCTCCTGCAATATGCAGATTTTTTGAATTAACTATTCCACCTAAAGATATTACAGCAATATCAGAATTACCTCCCCCTATATCAATAATCATTGAACCAACAGGTTCATTGACTGGAAGTCCTACACCTATCGCTGCTGCCATCGGCTCTTCTATTATATGAACTTCTCTAGCACCAGCTGATTTTGCAGCATCACGCACTGCGCGTATTTGAACATTTGTTATACCTGATGGTACTCCTATTAAAACTCTCGGAGCTATCATTTTTTTTGAAATCTTTTTTGCCCTACTAAGAAGATACGCAAGCATTTCTTCTGTAACTTCAAAATCCGAAATAACTCCATCAACTAGAGGTCGCACAGCAATAATATGACCAGGTGTACGTCCAATCATTTGTTTTGCATCTGAACCAACAGCCACTACTCTACCTGTTTTTTGATTAAGAGCCACAACAGATGGTTCATTTATAATGACACCATGGTCACGCAAATATACAAGGGTATTTGCAGTACCTAAATCAATACCTACATCTGTAGAAAACAGTCTGTAGAATTTTTCTAATAGTGAAAATGGATTATAATTTAGATTTAAATTAAACATCAAGAAGTAAATTAGTTAAACGATGTATCATATCTTACCTGACAAACTCATTTCGGTAAATACTTGACAAGTACAATAATAGTTTGTAAGCTACTGTCAGTAAGTAGCACATTTTATATTATATTATTTATACAAAAACGGAGGACAAGATGACTAAGACAACAGGAGAATCATTTTACAACACTTTTTTGATTCTTTTACTTAAAGATAACCCGACAAATAAAGATTTTCGCTACATCATAGAAAATGTCGCGGTGATGAGAGATGAAATTGGTGAAAAACTTCTTGACAAAAAAAATCTTACAAATGATGACACTATTTGTGTTATGAAATATTGCAATGAAGGTCTGAAAAATAAGGCTTTTGGAATATTCACGGGGGGAAATTCTCCTGCGAAGGACTTCGTAGATGATTGGTGCCATGTGTTAAACCAAGTTAACGGCAGGAACTAT
>CAZTTV010000015.1:0-13603 GCA_964616385.1 uncultured Candidatus Saccharibacteria bacterium
CTCTTAGTTCTTCAACTATTTTTTTTACTTTATTTGAAATTTTTGTCGGAAGCTTAATATTCAGATGAACAAGTAAGTCCCCTCTTTTCCCATCATGGTTGGACGCCCCTTTACCACGCACACGCATAATCTCACCAAATGAAACACCTGCCGGTATTTTAAGTTTTATATTTCCGTCAAATGTAGTTATTGTTTTTTCAATACCAAGTAATGCATCTGAAAGTTTTATATCCATTTTCATAACCAAATCAGCTCCACTTCTTGTAAACACAGGATGAGGCGTCACATGTATTTTAATATACAAATCACCATTTACTCCATTTTGCACTGCTTCCCCATTTCCTGAAAGTCGCATTACTTCACCATCTCTTATCCCTGCTGGTAATTTAATATCAATTTCAATGGGTCCTTTTTTTATACCAATACCATGACATCCATCACACTTCTCTTCGGGTATTTGTCCTGAAGCATGACATTCTTCGCATTCACGAACTGTTGTAAAATTACCCAAAAATGTTTTCTTAGCCTCATGAAATTTCCCTTTACCATTACATTTTGAACACATCTTCATTTTTGAACCTAATTTTGCTCCACTACCTTTGCATTTTTCACAAACAGAAGTTTTTGTTAAAACAATTTTTCTCTCAACACCAAAAATAGAATCTTTAAACGGAATTTCAATATCTACAGAAATGTCACTTCCTCTCTTTACGTTACGTCCTCCACCCCCAAATATATCGCCAAAGATATCTCCTAAGTCAAACTCAACACCGTCAAATCCTTGACTTCCAAACCCTCCAAATCCCTGACCAAAACCACCTGCCCCAGGGCCTGCTCCACCTTCAAAAACACGTCCATATGAATCATACTCCGCGCGTTTCTTTTCGTTTGAAAGCACTTGATATGCTTCATTTACTTCCTTAAATTTACTCTCATCACCATTCTTTTTATCTGGATGATATTTGTGTGCAAGCTTACGAAATGCTTTCTTTATTTCATCTTTTGATGCTTTTTTGTCAACATCTAAAACTTTATAATAGTCTTTACTCATAGCACTAATATACCATAAAATTACAGAAAAATAACATATTCATATAAGTTTTTATTATCTTGCTAAATTACACTTCCTAATAGCAAAAAACCTTCTTGTTTAGATTTGTCGCGATTATGGGCAAATAAGATAACTTGATCTTTATCAGAAAATATTTTTTCTACTCCATCAGTAGCAATATGTTGGCCTTTTTTTATTTCTTCAAAATTTGCAAAATCTTTAGTTAGTACAAATTCATTAGTCTTAGTTTTATATATACTTCTAGCGATTAATTTATTCTGATTGCTATTAATATTATGTTTACTTTTGTTCTCAACCATACCTAATAAATCAAGTAAATTTTCTACACATTCCATACTTAGTTTTTTTGCTCCCACATCTTTATGATATCCACATTCTATACAAATTCCAATTTTACGATTCTTGCTCATATAGTAGTCAGTTGAACCACTATGAAAATTATCGAATCCATCACAAACATAATCATAAGGAAAATATTTTGCTATTTCCATTGATTTTTCTGAGCATATTATAAATGGTGGGGTTCCTTTTGCTGATGTGGAGTGTATATCTAGAAGAACATCTGATTCGTCCAAATAAGGCATTATTTTACGTGAACGTGCATACTCATATGTCCCTTTTTCAAAATCAGACATATTTTTATCATCACGAAAGCTTCGATTTAGGTTTAGCTCCATCTCACGAACATTATTTTCAATGGCTCTTGGATTTCCAAAAATGAGATGCACCTTACCATTTTTAATTTTAAGGCTATCTTTTAGCATATTTATAGCATCCACTCCACATGGTTCATTTCCATGGACACCTCCCATTATTGTAACAACAGGACCTTTTTTGTTTGAGTCTATTGTGATTATATTTTCTAATCCTTTTTGCATTTAAAGACTATACCACACGACCAAATAAATGTGGACACTACGCGTTAAAAAAGATAAGTAAAACAAAAACAGCAAAATCTAATTTAGATCTTACTGTTTTTGTTTTAAGTGTTATCCATTTTTGTTTCCCTTGTCTTCGTCGTCCTTCTTTCCTTCATTCTCTTCTGTAAATTCTGCATCTTTTACATTTCCACTATCTTCTTTTTTTTCATCTTCTGTGGATTTCTGTTCATTATTAGATTCTTGTTTTTGATTTTTGCTTATATGTTCACCTATTTTTTGCATTTCTGTTGAAAGTTCTTCGGTTGCTTTTTTGATTACGTCTATATCATCTTTGTCTTTAGCTTCACGAGCTAACTTTATTTTTTCTTCAACAGACTTTTTTAAGTCTTCTGGAATTTTATCAGCACTATCTTTAAGAGATTTCTCTGCTGTATATGCCATTTGTTCTGCCAAATTCTTGACCTCAACAATTTCTTTTTTCTTTGCATCTTCATCTGCATGTGCTTCTGCATCATTTTTCATCTTTTCTATTTCCTCATCAGTAAGACCTGAACTCGCTTCAACTCTTATTGTCTGCTCTTTACCTGATGCTTTATCTTTTGCTGTAACATTTAAAATACCATTCGCATCAACGTCAAATACAACCTCAATCTGTGGAACACCTCTTGGTGATGGAGGTACGCCGTCTAAAATAAATCTACCTAAGCTTTTGTTGTCAGTTGCCATTGGTCTTTCCCCTTGAACAATATGAACCTCTACTGACGTTTGATTATCTGCTGCAGTTGAAAATATTTGTGATTTTGATGCAGGAATTGTAGTATTTTTTTCTATTAATTTTGTTGCAACACTACCCATTGTTTCTATACCAAGTGAAAGTGGGATAACATCAAGCAATAGAATATCCTTAACGTCACCTTGCAATATCCCCGCTTGAATTGCAGCACCTGTTGCAACAACCTCATCTGGATTTATTGACTTATTGGGCTCTTTACCGAATAGATCTTTAACTGCTTCTCCTATTGCTGGCATTCTTGTTTGTCCTCCAACTAAAATAATTTCATCTATATCGGAAATACTAAATGGTGAGCTCTCTACTGCTCTTTTTGTAATTTCGATAGATTTATCTATAAATTCACGCGCAAGTTCTTCCAATTTTGCTCTTGTTAATTTCAAAAGCAAATGCCTTGGTCCTGAAGCATCAGAAGTAATGAACGGAATATTTATTTCTGTCTCAGGTGTTGTAGAAAGTTCATGTTTTGCTTTTTCAGCAGCTTCTTTTAGTCTCTGGAGGGCTAAAATATCTTTAGTAATATCAACGCCTGATTCTTTTTTAAATTCATCAGCTATCCAAGAAATTATTTTTTGATCTATATCTTCACCACCCATATGAACATCTCCATCAGTTGATTTAACTTCAATAACATCATCACCAACTTCTAAAACAGACACATCAAAAGTACCACCTCCAAAGTCAAAAACAACAATCTTTTCGTCTTTCTTTTTATTAAAACCATAAGCAAGAGCTGCTGCTGTTGGTTCGTTTATTATACGCTTAACTTCAAAGCCGGCAATTTTACCAGCATCTTTTGTTGCTTTTCTCTGATCATCATTAAAATACGCAGGCACCGTTATGACAGCTTCTGTAATTTTTTCTCCTATCTTTTCTTCAGCATCATGCTTTAGTTTTTGCAAAATCATTGCTGAAATTTCTTCAGGACGATAAAATTTGTCTCCCATTTTTACTTTAACTCCACCACTCTCTCCTTTCTCCATTTTAAAAGGAGCTATCTTCAAATCTTTCTGAACTCCTTCATCTTCAAATTTATGACCGATTAGCCTTTTAATACCAAAAAGCGTATTCTCTGGATTTGTAACAGCTTGTCTTTTTGCCAAAAGACCTACAATCCTTTCGTTTGATTTTGATAAGGCAACAATAGATGGTGTTGTTCTTACACCCTCTGTATTTTCTATTATTTTGGGTTCCCCTCCTTCAATAATAGACATCGCTGAATTAGTAGTCCCTAAATCTATTCCTAAAATTTTACTCATATTATTTTAAATTACTTACCTAATAATATCTTTCATACTCAATTTTTACTAAAACTGAGTTCAAAATTATTTTTTATATTGAAATACTTTTACTTTTGCAGGTCTTAAAATTTTACCATTTAGTTTATACCCATTTTGTATAACTTCACTAATACTTCCATCGCTTGTCTTATCTTCAGTTTCAACAATATCTATACTATCATGTTCATTTGGATCAAATTTTATACCACTCTCTCCTACCTGTAAAACTCCATTATTCTCAAGTATTGTCATAAGTTGTGTATGTATATACTCAACTCCAACACGCCAATTTTTATCTACATTATTCCATGCTTCCTTATTTGAAAAAGCCATCTCAAAACTTTCAACAAGTGGAAGCAACTGTACAATTAAATCTTCCTTGGCATACTTGATTGTATTCTTTTTAACTTCTTCCTGCTCTTTTTTAAAGTTTATAAAATCAGCTTTTGCTCTTTGCCAACCATTCATGTATTCCTGTTTTTCTTCTGTACATTTTTTCAATTTTTCACGAAGTTTCTTTATCTGAGTATCTGACCCACTATTCTCTTCTTCAAAAATAACGTCATCAACCGTATTATCTTTATTTTTTGGCTTTTTATTCATATCGTTGCATAATATTACACCTTTTCTTATTTTTTTTCAAGTATCTTAAATAAAAAAAATGCCAACTTAATATACTGATAGCATTTTTTTAATAATAACCTACTATGATAAAATTACCGCTTACTCCATTGTGCTGCCTTCCTAGCTTTTTTCAATCCTGGTTTCTTTCTTTCTTTACTTCTAGGGTCTCTTTTAAGTAACCCAGCTTTTTTCAAATCTTTTCTAAGTTCTTCGTCAAATTTTATTAAAGCTCTTGAAATACCATGTCTCAATGCCTCTGCTTGTGCAGATATTCCACTACCTGAAATCTTAGCTGATATTTTAAATTTTGCTGGAGTATCAGAATAAGCAAAAGCTTCTTTTACTTTGATTTGAAGCATCTCTGTTGGAAAATATTCATGTATATCTTTACCATTTATAATAAAATTATTTTTTGTATCTTCAAAAATCCTTACTCTAGCTACTGCTGTCTTTCTTCTACCAATAGCCTCTATATAACGTCCTGATTTTAATAAATCAGATTCTTTTTTTGTTATTTCTTTTTTTGTTATTTCTTGTGTAGTCATATTATTCACTTATAGAAAGATTTTTCATCATTGTATTTTGTAAACGATTTTTTGGCAACATTCCTTTTACTGCAATCCTGAAAACCTCAGGTGTTCCTTTTTTTTCTATTATCTTTTTCATTGGAATTTCTCTTTGACCACCTGGATATCCAGAATACCTTTTGTAAATCTTATCATCAAGTTTTTTAGGATTAAATTTTGCTAAATCTGTATTAACTATATTTACTTTTACGTCAGGAGCAACATTCCTTCTAAAAGATGGTGAATTTTTGCCCATCAAAAACACCGCTGCTTCACTAGCAACTCTTCCAACACTTTTTTCTTTTGCGTCTATTGTGTATTCCATAATATTTTTATACGAATTCTATTACAGCCATTTTACTTGCATCACTTGCCCTAGGAGAAAGCTTAACAACTCTTGTGTATCCACCATTCCTATCCTTGTATCTTGGCGCTATATCATCTACTAACTTCTTAGTTATAATTTGTCCTATTTTTGATATTATCAGCCTTCTTGATGCCAAATCTCCCTTTATAGCACGTGTAACAAGTTTTTCTATATAAGGCCTAAGTTCTTTTGCTTTTGCTTCTGTAGTTTTTATTTTTCCTCTTTCTACAAGTGCAGACGCTAAAGATCTCATCAAAGCTGTTCTTTGGTCTTTTTCTCTACCGAATTTTCTGTTTTTGTTATGATGACGCATATTTCAAATTTATAACGTAGTTGATATATTACATTATTTCAACGCTATTCCAAAACTATTTAATACTTTCTTAATTTCAGCGATACCCTTATTACCCAAACCATCTATATCAAGTAAATCTTCTTCTTTCTTACGTGCAAGCCCTCCTAGTGTGCGTATATTAGCACTCAGCATAGCATTTGAAGTTCTTGACGAAAAATCTAACGTGTCTATTCTTGTTTTCAAAACATCTGGATCTATCTCCTCTTTACTTTCTTTATTCTTTTCATCAATATTTTCTTCCTCGTCTATTTCAGGAACGGGTTCGTCTTCTTTAAATCCTACGATAGCTTTTAATTGTTTAATCATTATAGCGATAGAGTCTTCTAGCGCTGCCCTAGGGTCTATCGTACCATCTGTTTCTATAACAATCTTTAGACGATTGTAATCTGTTCTATCTCCAACACGCATATTCTCAACTTCATAGTTAACTCTACGTATTGGTGTAAATATAGCATCAAGTACGATTGTTCCTATATCAACTTTGCCTTTCTGTAATGATTCCTTTTGTACATAACCAAGACCTTTTTCTACAGTAATTTCAATATTAAGTTCAGTATCTTTATTAGTAATCTCTGCAATATGTTGATCTTCGTTCAATATTTCAACCTGACTAGGTAATTTAATATTTTTTGCAACGACAGAACCTATTTTCTTTACAGATAATGACACAGTCTGTGGTTCATCTGTTGTCATTTTAAATCTTATCTTTTTTAGATTAAGTATTATATTTATAACATCCTCCTTAACCCCCTCCATTGTAGAGAATTCATGAGAAACACCGTCTATTTTTATTGAAGTTATAGCAAACCCCGGCAGAGAAGAAAGGATTATTCTTCTTAGTGAATTACCAAGTGTATGTCCATACCCAGCGTACAGACCATCTATCTCGTAAACACCTTTTAGTTTTTCTTCTAGCACAACCTTAGGCTTCGATGGTAACACTATATTATGTTCAAGCATAAAATTTATTGACTCTTATTTATTACTAAAATTTAAATAACAATATACACCATTTTTGTTAAAATGGCAAATCGCCATATGGTGTATAAGTTTTTTGGATGATTTAAAATACTATTTTGCTCGTGAAATGAATACTCGTTAAACAAATACTCATTTCACAAGCAAAATAATTATCTACTGTAGAATTCCAAAACTGAAGAAAAATTAAACGATACTATGGCTTTATCTATCTTTGGTTTACTTATGATTTCTCCTTTCATCTTATCTAACTCTAATTTTAACCATGGAGAATATTTGTGTTTTGAAAGTTTTGAAGAAAGTCCTTCAAAAACTTTTTTATTTTTACTCCCCTCTCTTATTCCGATTATGTCTCCAACCTTTAATCTATATGAAGGAATTGTAACTTTTCTACCACCCACTGTTATATGACCATGAGATACAAGCTGTCTGGCTAATGCACGAGAGCTAGCGAAACCGAAGCTAAAAACAACATTATCTAGACGTGATTCTAATTTTTCATAAAGTGAATCAACTGGACTTATTCCAATTTGTCCAACAGATTCTTTTATGTAATTTGAAAACTGTTTCTCTCTCATACCATAAGTATTACGTAATTTTTGTTTTTCTTTCAACTGCTTACCATACTCCGTTTGAGACTTTCTACCTTTTCTACCAGCACCAGACGCAGCAGCTTTACCTGGAGCATAAGATTTTTTAATAAAAACACATTTAGGAGTAAAACACTTTTCCCCTTTTAGAAAAAGTTTCTCTCCTGCTCTTCTACAAATTTTACATTTTTTTTCTTCCATAATATTTCTATTTTATTATACTCTTCTAGGTTTTTTAGGTTTAGGACCATTATGAGGTACTGGCGTTTCATCTCTTATTTCTGATATATCAATTCCTTTTGACGTAAAAGCTCTTACTGAAGAGTCTCTACCAGAACCAACACCCTTTATAACAACGTTGACTTCTTTCATACCCATCATAGAAGCTTTTTCTCCAACAACTTCACCTATCTTTGCTGCTGCAAATGGTGTACCTTTTTTTGCTCCCTTAAAACCAAGCGCTCCACTTGATGACCAAATCAATGCATCTCCTTTTTTATCTGTAAGTAGTACTTTTGTATTATTATATGTTGCTTGAACATATAGTGTTCCTGATGATACTTTTTTCTTTGGTATACGAGAAAGAGACCTAGATTTTAATCCTTGGTCCATATTACTTCCTCTTTTTTTAACAATTCTCTTTTTTCCCATATATAAATACTAAATATTACCTATTTTTTATCAACCTTTTTTCTACCAGAACCCATTGTTTTTCGTACATTCCCTCTAACTGTTCTAGAGTTTGTCTTTGTTCTTTGTCCATGTAATGGTAGTTTTTTTGAATGTCTTACTCCTCTGTAACTGTTTATATCTCTTAATCTCTTAATATTTCCAGCTATTTCTCTTTTTAAATCCCCTTCAACGTTTATACTGTCAATTATTTTTCTTATTTCACCTTCTTCTTTCTCTGAAACATCTTTGGGTCTGTTTCCGTAAGGAATTTTAGCTTCATCCAAAATACTCTTAGCAAGAGGTCGTCCTACACCATAAATAGAAGTAAGTCCTATTTCTAATCTTTTGTTATCTGGAATTGTTATACCTGAAATTCTCATATTATTTATTATCCTTGTCTTTGTTTATGCCTCGGATTTTCGCATATAACACATACTCGTCCTTTTCTACGAACTGTTTTGCATTTTACACATATTTTTTTTACCGAAGTTTTAACTTTCATACTTAAAATTATGTTCCTATTTTTATGTTCTTTTTATGATTCTACCCTTACCTCCATAAGGATCGATAATAACATTAACCTTGTCTCCAACAAGAACTTTTATCCTATACATTCTCATTTTCCCAGAAAGATATGCCAAAATGATTTTACCATCATCCAATGAAACACGGAATAGCGTATTAGGCAAAGACTCTTCAACGATACCCATTACGCTATCGTCATTTACTTGATTAACTTTTTTCCTCTTGTTGTCGTATTTTCGTTTAATGCACACTATACTATCAAATTGGTGTACAGATAGTCAACCCCCATAAAGAAATTATTAAGATATTAAATTACTCAGCAGATTATTTGTCAAATCCTATCTATATAAACACAATTTAATTAGACATTACTTCAACCCTTATTTTATTCACTTTTTTTGGAAAGCTTCTTTTCCAAAATGGACGTATAGATGCATCTGCGCTTGATATTTTAGGGAAATTAGACATAGTTTTTTCAAATCTTTTTTTAGGCGTTCCAGCAAGCTCTTTCTTTAAGGCATCTTCGTCTACAACCCATACAATGTTTAGACTGCCAGATAACGTAAATTTGAAATCTTCATCAAACGGTGAGATGCTTTCTTTGTTTTGTATTTTAAAACTTAATTTTTCTAGTTCAGGAATTTTTACATTACCACCATCATATATCGCGAGAGACTTCTCTGCTATAAATTTAGACATCTCTTCTTTACTAAATATAATTCCATAAAGTTTTGCACCTAACGTTAGTTTGACTGAATTGTCCGAATAATCTTCTTTGAATTCATCGTCAAACGTTATAAATTTCGCATCATCATAAAGTATAAATCCTTCTGGTTTTTGAGATTCTGTTTCTGATAACAATTTTTTATTTAATTCTGTTCTAATTTCATTTTTAGCATTTTCTAGGTCGTTATCAGAAGGAACTCTAATAATTCCTGAAAATCCTCCCGCCATCTCTGTTTTTGAACGAGCATAAAACTTTTCATACCTTGGATCTTTTTTAAATCCAGGAATAGTAAAGTCTGTAAGTCCAGAATTGTAACTTTCACCAGGCTCATCAGCGTAAACAACTGCTTCAACAGAGCCTGGAATAATTTTACCTTCTTTAACTATTGTGCCTGGTACAGTGATTGAACTTTTTATTCTATATACATTACCTTCTGATGATTCAAATCTAGTGTTTTTTATAAGTCGCTGTTTTGATGAACTATACGCATTGTAAATAATTATTGTACCTGATGATTTTTTATTTACTTTTTTTTCTTCAGTAGAAGAAACCTTTTTTTCTTTCTCTGCAGTTATCACCATTACACGAAAAGGTAGGCTATCTGTTTTTGAAACTTCTTTTACCGCCTTAAATACTCCATCAATAACACCCCCTTGAGCTTTTGGTAGAACTTTTATGGTAGCACCAGAAAACAACCCAAACAAAGACAGAAACAAACCGATAACAACGATAATCGCGATACCCCACATTACAATGCGTGACGATGTTACATTGCCATTATTTTTTTGTATCCCACGTAATTTTGGATACACGTTACTATCAAGGTTCGTATTGTCTTGTTTTTTTGTATTATTTACTTTCACAAGATCTACCACAACAGAACCTTTATCTTTTGTTTTAACCTTTTTTCTCTTAACGCGTATATCTTGAAATGAATATTTTGCCATATCGTTGTAATTATATAATATATTATACTAATTTGTTAAAAAATACTGAATTTATTACTAAAAATGGGTCTGCTTTTGAATGACCCCCTAATTTTATATTTTTATTAAAAGAAGGTACATCTAATGCTCTTACAACAAATGGTTTATCAGACATCGTAAATTGACTAAATTGTTCAGACTTTATTGAATCTTCAAATAATCTATTTAAATCATTATCGGAAGTAAAAAATATTAGACTTGGAATAGAAAAATCTTCAGATATATTTTCAAGAGATTTTTGAAATGACATAACCCACTTACTCCGAATTTTATTAAATGCATTTCCAACTCTTACAACTTCGCTACCACTAAGATTATCCTCAACAAACAAAGATAGAAGTGACGTTGCTTCTTCTTTGTTTGTATTTAAAGCTTCTGACAACCCCCTTATTATATTATTTTTTCCAATCGGGAAAGTTGATACTTCAAAAGGTACTCCACTTTTTGAAACAAGAACATCAGTAATCTCACCACTTATATCTAAAAATATAAAGTCTTGAAAACTATCGTCCATATCTCTTATCACAGAAAAAGCAACCAAAGGAAATGAATTAAACTCAACTTGAACACAATTAAATATACTACATATAGTGTCATCTATTTTTTTTATTATATCTTCTGTAGACACGCTTAAAACAACAGATGCTTCAAAAGTTTTAGCATTTTTGCCATATGGATTCGATGTATCATATCCATTTAACTTAATATTTATGATACGTTTTTCTATTATTTTCAAATTGCCTGCTTTACTATATTTTTTTATATAATCAGACTTTTTAAAAGATTCAATTTCTTTTTCAATCCATTTATTTATTTTGTCTTCTGTAATAATAAATGCTTTATTCTCCGAAAGCTTAATGGCTCTAGTTTGTGATGCATACCACGGAGAAGATATCGTTACAAATATTCTTTTCGGATTTGCATTACCAAGTTTTGTAAATTTTAAATGTGTAAGTCCTTTTTTTTGTACATCCAAAGATACTTCTTTGACTGCTTTTATAACAAGAGAATCGAATCGGTCGATATCAAATCTTTCTTGGTATATTATATCTTTTCTTGTGCTATATATTATTTTCGGAACATCTTTTTTTGAATATAAGACAATCGCACAACCAACACTTGCAGAACCTATATCGTACACAAGGGATACTTCTTTATTTTCTTTTTTTGAAAACGAGAAAAGTTTCATACAAATATTATATCATGATACTCGGTGAGATTTAATATTTTAGTAATATTTGCCCTATCAATTTTTGATTACCTACAAATTGTTTTGACATTATTTTTCCAACCTCATTTTTAGAGAATGATTCTTTGTATGATCTTTTACTAATAAGAGCATCGAAAATATCTGCTACGGCTAGTATTTCTGTCAACAAAGAAATTTGTTCATCACCATTTCTTCTTTCAGTATAATCTCTTGTAGTACTTCTTCTTTCTTTATTATTTCTAGGATAAGGGTCTATCTTGTATTCATGATGTCCAACAATAATCTTCTTAACTCTTTCGAACACATTATCTTTTGTATGCAAAAAACTAAATCTTGGATGTTGTTGAACAATTTCTTTCTCCTTATTGTTTAGCATACTGTTTTTTGAAAGAATTCTATCTGATACGTCGCACTTCCCAATATCATGAAGTAACCCAGATATGCCTAGTGTTCTCAAGTCAGAATCTGAAACACAGTTTTTATGCCCTAGATACACAGCAAGTGCACTTACGCGAAGACAATGCTCTGATGATTCATTATGGTGTTTTTGTAGCTTATTAAAATATCTATTTACATATTCTTGTTGTAACAAATCTCTAACAAATTTTTCGCTACTATTATCTTTAATCATAAAATTTTATACAAGTTTATTCCAATATGGCCTTAATTCTTCTAACTCCAGAAGATGATGCTGATTCATTTGTTATTCTAAATTTTCCAAGTTCACTTGTATTTTTTACATGAGGACCTCCACAAATTTCTTTACTAAAATCTCCTATTGAATACACCTTTACCTTTTCACCATACTTATCATCAAAAATTCCCAACGCACCTGAGTTTCTAGCATCAGAAATATTCATTTCATCACAAGAAACATTCATTGATTCTTTTATCCTTTTATTAACTAAATCTTCAATTTTCCTTTTTTCTTCATCAGTTAGCTTTCTTGGAAACGCAAAATCCATTCTTAATCTATCTGGAGTTATGTTATTACCTTTAGGTAATACTTCGTCACCCAACACAACACGCAAGACACTGTATAGAATATGCATAGTTGTATGATATTTAATTGATTTTTCACTAGCATCCAATAACCCTCCTTTAAATTTTTTATCCGAGCCAGATTGTGATATTTTTTTATGTTCCTCCATTTCTTTTTTAAAGCCATCAATATCAACACTTACTCCTTTTCCACCAGCAAGTTCAACTATAATCTCTATTGGAAAACCATATGTTGTAAATAATACAAAAGCATCTTTGCCTGTTATATTCCCATTTTTTATTTTTTCAAATTCTTTTAATCCTTTTTCAAGAGTAAGACGAAACTTCCTTTCTTCCATCTCTATTTTGTTTGCAATATCTAAATGCCCAAATTTGATGTTTTCATAAATATTTTCATATTTGTGAATTACTACATCAATAATTTCAGAAAGTCCGCCATGTTTTATTCCTAAAATATCACTATGAATTACAGCTCTTCTTATCAGCCTCCTAAGGATATACCCCCTGTCTGTATTTGAAGGCTCTACACCATCACTGATTATAAATACAGCCGTTCTAATATGGTCTGCTATAATCCTTTTCGATTTTTCACTATCGAAATCTTGTTGTTTTTCTGCCAATTGTTCTATTTTATTCATTATTGGCTCAAATAAATCTGTGTCAAAAATATTCTTTTTCCCCTGTACCGCCATAACCTGTCGTTCAAGCCCCCCACCAAAATCAACATTACTCTTTTTTAATTTACCGATAACCTTACCGTCTTTCTTTTCATATTCCATAAATACATTATTTTCTATTTCTACAATATCCTGTCTTTCGTCAGCATCAATATATTCTTCGTGCGATAAATCTCCTAGACCATCGTCAGTTAAATCATAAAATATTTCAGTATCAGCTCCACATGGACCATTGTCTCCAGCACTCCACCAGTTTTCTTTAAGATAATAAATTCTATTCTCAGAAATACCCAAGGATACC
>CAZTTV010000016.1:0-11926 GCA_964616385.1 uncultured Candidatus Saccharibacteria bacterium
AAATACACTATTAGAATAACCAGGATGTCTTATATCCCAATACAAAACACATTCGCCAGCTGTATCAGCTGCATAAAATGCAAACTGCGATTCTCTACCTGAAGAAGATATCATTAGCTCTTTGAATGTTAAGTTGAAGATTGTAATACCAATTGATAATAAAACACCAGACAACAAAACAGCCAAAACCAAAACAAATCCATTTTTAGTTTTTAGTTTTTTTATTTCAAATAATTTTTTTAAAGATATTTTCATATTCAAATGCCAACTTAATTAAATAACACAATCTCTATTGCCAATTAAATAAATTTTCATCTATTGTAAAATTCTTAGTAATCGCACCTGTATTCCACGAAATATCTACTGATATTTTAATCTCGTCTGGATTTATTTGTTCTATATTTATAGTTCTAGTAAATATAGAAGGGTCCCAATTTGATCCATTAGAATAACTATAAAAACCTGTTGTCTTGTGTTTATTAAGCACAGGACAACCGCCAGATGTACAGATAGAAAAACTACCATCCGTAGCATCGACTTTGCATCCATTTGAGCTAAAACATGAACTTAAATCCGTTGTCCACATACTGCCAGAAATTGCATTGTTATCTCTCTTGTTTCTTATCAGCTCAACTGCTTCTTGCGATAAATAAAATGCTACAATTTGATCTCTAGAATATCTTGACGCGACAAGACTTCTAGATGCTACAGTAAGTGGTCCTGCAATTGATATTAATAATACAGAAATAGCAATCAAAGTTTCCACAAGGGTAAAACCATCTATAGCTTTTACGTTACTAAATTTAATTAGATTTTTTTTAATAGTATTTATTTTTTTTAAAAAAATATTCATATTTTAATATTAACAAATTCCTAAGAATCAACAGCTCTTTGAGATACTGTGGTTTGTATGCTAAATTTAGATTTTAATTTTTCTTTAATACCAGCTATTCCAATAATTGATATTACTACCCTAGGTTGTCCATTCCCTGCACCAACTCCTGTTACAAAAAATGACAAATTATCTATATCCACTCCTGGAGAGGTAATTCTCAACGACTGCCCACTATTCTTTGTTACATTAATCATACCTATTCCATTTACTTCAACAAAACTATATTTAACAGTTTTTCCTTTTTGGTCTACAAATGTAAAATTATTTTTACCTGATGGGCAGTTACCTATTCCATTACATGAATAATTATCACCAGTACGAATACTTCGCGACATACTCTCCATAGCAAAATTTAAATTGTCCATTACAGTTCTCAACGAATTTGATTTTCTGTTTGCATCAGCGATAGAAAGTAACGCCCCTATACCCACAAATACAACTATAGTAAAAATTGATATAGCAACAATCATTTCAATTAATGTGAAACCTTTATCGTGGGACTGCCATACTTTTAGTTTTTTAAATATATTTTTCATACTATTCTACATATATTTGACCAGTTGGCCATATTACTATAGTTTTTACATCACCTCTTGGGTTTGAAATTACAATCTCAACATCAGAATAAGAACTATCATAACTAGTGCCACCAAGATATGCTGTAACATTAGCATCAGGATCTGGTCTAGTAAAAGAAACATGCAATGAATTTATACTTCCACATCCAACAACACCACTTATATCAGAAATCTTACTAAATTTTGCAATACCATCTTTCTTTAAATTCCCACATAAGGCATATATCATTTCTGAACTTTGGATTGTAAATTTCTCAAGACATTCGCTCCCAACGACACCGCACCCACTAAGATTATATTTATTGTCTCCATCTATATCAGCAAAAATTGTAAATGATTTATTGTCGTTTGCCGGAAAGGGAAAGTATATTCCGTACCCAGGGAAAACTCCTACTGTGCTAAATTCTTTTACACTCAATCCGTATGTTTGAGTTTGTCTTATGGAAAGTGCTATCTGATATGCAATATTATCAAGAACTATCCTACTTCCAAATTTTGGATAGCTAGCGAGAACGACAGTAGTAATCATCACAAATATCCCCACAGTCACAATCAGCTCAATCATACTTAACCCACTCTTATACTGCGTATTTTTTATCTTAATTAATTTATTAGTATTTAACTTTTTGATGAATTTATTCATATTTAGTTTTTATATCAATAAGTTAAGTACATCTATATTAAACAGTAAAACGATAAACAAACCTAGTATTAAAAAAGGTCCAAATGGTATTTCACTTTTCATTGTAAGCTTTTTGCTACCCAAAAACAAACCCATTCGACCTATTATTATTAGAATTACCCCGACAATCGCACCTATCCAAAACGCAATCATAACTGCCGAACTTCCATAATACAATCCAAGCATCCACCCAATACCAAGTGTTAATTTCGCATCTCCAAGACCCATCCACGTACCACGTGATATAAGCCACAAAAAAGCAAACGGGAACGCTAGTATTATTCCTGAAAATAATTCCAAATAACTAGGAAAATTAAAATCTAACACAAAAATACCAAATAAACTTAAAAATGATAGGATGATAAAAGAATACACGAAACTATTTGGAATTATTTTATGTTTAAAATCGTATACCACAATTATTACTAACAATGATGACATTGTCCAAAAATATACTGTATTCAAGACATCGGAATAGTTAATAACTGGCATACGATATACTATAGCCAGAAACAAAACTCCTGTTAAAAACTCTACTATTGGATACTGTAATGATATTTTACTTTTACACATTCCACATTTACCATTCTGAATTATAAAACTTAAAATAGGGATTAATTGATACCATGCCAATCCCCCACCACAAGAAAAACAAGAAGAACGTCCACCTAATGAAATCCCTGTATTGTGTCTATTTATAACTACGTTTAAAAAACTACCGATAATAGACCCGAAAATAAATACTGATATATAATAAAAAACTTCCATTAAATTTAACTAGACTAGATACTTATTATTAATTGTTCATCTTTAATTTTAACACAAAAATCCCGCCACATGGCGGGATTTTTGTGTTAAATATATTTTTGAATTATGGAGTTATATCATAACAATATCTACTTGCAGTACCACCACAACCATCAGTATCTTCACCTTGAAGTGTTGTTCCTGCATAATACGCAGAAGAATCACATCCAGTTGCTGCCGTTGCACATCTATCAACATCAGTATCAAGAACAGCATTTCCACTATTTTCAAGGTCAGCTCCGAGATGATAAGTTAAGCAATCACCAGTTGCTGTAACACAAGCAGCTCCAGCAGACGTTAAGTTGTCGTAACTATATGACACAGTAGTACCAATTGGATCATAAGGTTCGTTTGGTACAAACCCTCCAGTAGCTAATGCAGCAAGAGAATCTGGGTATTCACTAGCATTGCTGTCAAAATAAAGTTCAAGTGCAAGCTGTAAATTCTTGACATCAGAAATACGCTTTGCATCTCTTGCCTTCTTACGAGCAGTATTAAGTGAAGCCAACACAACACTTGAAAGAATTCCTATGATAGCAATAACTACCAAAAGTTCAATTAAAGTAAAACCTTTCTTTGTATTCATAAATTTATAAATAATTAAATAATTAAAAATTAAGTGTTCGACCACTTACCCTGAAATATATCAAGGACATGCCTCATCATCAAAATTGTTTGAGGAAATGTTTATTCTATTTTAATGATTATATTATATCACGCATTAATATAAAAACAGAAATAATTGTGGATAACAATCATTTCTGTTTAAATGTTATATACTTGCTGTTATATTATAGATAGGAATCAGTACGGAGGTCAGTAAAATTCCAACACCAAGCCCTAATGCTACTATCAATATCGGCTCTATAAGCCCTACTAATGTATCAACAGCATTATCTACTTCTCTCTTATAAAAATGTGCCAATGTTTTTAAAATATTACCAAGTTCTCCAGTTTCTTCTCCAATCTTTACCATAGCAGTCATTATACTTGGTATTTCTGGATAACTAGACAAAGTATCAGATAAAGAACTACCTGACCTAACTGATTCAGAAGCCTCTTTTAAAATATCAGAGTATATTTCACTACCCACAACACCTGCCGTAATTTCTATCGCACGAACCATTGAAATACCTGAACTTAACATAGTGTTCATATTGTCTGCCATTCGTGATAAATAAAGTTTTTTATATAGATTACCTATATATGGAGTACTTAGTTTTAAACGTGAAAGTACTAATTTACCACCTTCTGACCTACTATATCTCCACAACATAAAAGCCAAGACAATTAACAAGATAAGGAAAAATATTCCATAATTAACCAAGAAATCACTCGCCGCTATAACAATCTTCGTATAGACCGGTATGTCTTGTCCTGTTTCAGTCAATACAGAAGACAGCCCAGGTATCACGACAGTCAACATCAAAACCATAACTACTATGAATGTCGTTACAACAAACGCTGGATAAATTAAAGCATTCTTAGTTTTTGTAGTAAGTTCATAAGACCGATCTAAATAATCCGCTAGATATAGAAAAATTTCGTTAAGTTTACCTGATTCTTCTCCAGCCTTAACCATATTTGCATAAAAACTAGAAAATGCATCTGGATGCTTACCCAAAGCGCTAGAAAGAGAAAGTCCACCTCTAATATCATCAGATACTTCAACTAATATCTTTCTCAATACCTTATTTTCTGACTCTGCTGCCAATAGTGTAAAAGTACGAAGAGCAGATACTTGAGATTCAAACAATGTTGCTATCTGTCTTGATAAAATTACTACATCTTTATTTGATACTCCACTAAAAAAAGGTATGTCTTTTTTTAAAAAAGAAACATCATCAGCTTTATTAATAGAAACTATGACTAACCCTCTTCTCTGAAGAGACGATATCGCAACATCTTCAGTCACCGCATCTATTGTACCTTCTTTTTCACCTCCTTCTTGATTTATTGTTTTATATTTAAATAACATAACGACTTTACTAGATTAAATTTAAAATAATCAAAGATATTATCTTACAACATTTTCTCAAGCCCATTTGGATTAAGAGAATAAAGAATTGCATTTTCTGCTGTAATCTCGCCTCTTTGTACAAGATTTGCTAAAGATTTATTCAAATTTAACATGCCATATTCTGACCCTGTCTCTATCACGACATCTATTTCTTTTGTTCTACCTTCCCTTATTAGATTTGCTACAGCATTATTATTTATTAAAAGTTCATACGCAGGTATCATACCGCCAGATATTCGAGGGATAAGACGTTGAGAAAAAATACCAAGAAGACTGCCTGCTAATTGTACTCGTATTTGATCTTGACCATCTGGTGGAAATGAATCTATTATTCTATCTATAGTCTGTGAAGCATTATTTGTGTGCAATGTTGAAAGAACCAAATGCCCCGTTTCCGCTGCTGTTACAGCGGTCGCTATAGTTTCAGTACCACGCATTTCACCTATCATGATTACATCAACATCTTGTCTAAAAACACTTCTAAGGGCTGTGTGAAAATCATTTGTATCTATCTTTACTTCTCTCTGGTCAATTATAGATTTATTCTGTTTAAATAAATATTCAATCGGGTCTTCTATTGTTACTATGTGTTCGGTCCTTTCTTTATTAATAGACTCTATCATAGAAGCAAGAGTAGTTGATTTACCTTGTCCTACTGGACCTACCACAAGGAAAAATCCTTGTTTTTTATTTACAAAATTCATCAAAATATCCGGTAGCTCAAGCTCTTTGAACGTCTTTATATCTTGCGGAATAAGTCGTAGAGCAATCCCAACCGCACCTTTCTGAAAAAATGCATTCCCTCTAAATCTTATTGTATTATTATATTCATATGAAAAATCAATTTCTTTATTTTTCAAAAACTCTTCTTTTTTTTCTTTTGACATAAGTTCTGACATCAAACCAAGAGTATCTTCTTTGCCAAATATTGGTTTTTTAACAAATGGTATGAGTTCACCAGATACACGAATAGTAGGATGCCTACCTTCTGATATGTGTAAATCAGAACCACCTTCTTTTATCACAACTTCAATTAATCCTTCTAATTCTTTTTTATAATCAACCATAGATAACATATATATTAAACATAATCACTGTTTTGTTTATCCCTCTAAAATCTTATTAACCTCTTCAACAACCTCCGACGGTATCAAGCTGGCTTTTATTATATATCCAGAGATACCTAGAGCAACTCCCCTATCTATATCTTGTTTTTCTCCTTTATTTGAAAGTATTACTATTTTTGAATTTTCGGCCAATTTATTTTTCTGTATATTTTCTATAAATTCAAACCCATTCATCGACGGCATTAATACATCAGTTATTATCACATCTGGAACGAACCCATTTTTTAACTTATCTATACCATCTACACTACCCATCGCAGCAACAACTTCAAAATTGCTTTTAGTAAATTTTGTAGCATACATATCTAACAAAAATTTATCATCATCAACTATTAGAATTTTATATTTTTTATATTCATTCATAAAATATAATGCTGATTCTTATACTCCACTTAACAAGTAAATTATACTACAACCTGTTTACTTCCTCAAATGGAATAATGCCATCAAATGTTTTCTGGAATGCATCTTCTTTCATTGTGAGCATTCCTTTACTTCGCGCAACTTTATAAACCTCCTCTTCGACAGGGTTAGTCAAAATAGTATGTTCTATATCTTTATCAACTTTAAGAATTTCATAAACAGCCATTCTACCCTTTAGTCCAGTTGGACAATTTGGTGTAGACTTAGCTTCATACACACTTTTCTGTGATAAAAATTTCTTTTGTTTTTCCTCTGGTAAATCTTTTACCATATCTTTTATCATCATTTCAATCGCACCATCAATTGGAACTTCTTTTTTGCCACCTTCGCATATAGAACTAACCAGTCTTTGAGCTATGGCTAATACTAAGGTTGGGGCAATAAGGAATGGGTCAATACCCATATCCACAAGTCTTGGAATTACACCTGCTGTATTGTTTGTGTGAAGAGTAGAGAATACTAAATGCCCAGTCAACGCAGCCTGTATCGCAAGTTTAGCTGTTTCTTTGTCTCTTATTTCTCCAATCATTATTATATCTGGGTCCTGACGCAAAATACTACGCAAGCCATTTGCAAACGTATATCCAATCTCTGGCCTAATCTGCGACTGACTTATTCCCGAAATATTATACTCTATCGGATCTTCAAGACTAACAACGTTGCTGGAATCTCTATCTATTTCATTCAACATAGAATACAAAGTTGTGGTTTTACCAGAACCAGTAGGGCCAGTAATTAATATAAGGCCGTATGGTCTACCTAAGGCGTCTTTTATTGCTTTTATATTCTCATCACTAAGACCAAGTTCGCTTAACGTTTTAACACCCTTCTCGCCATCAAGGACACGCATAACAACCTTCTCTCCATAATATGCAGGAAGTGTAGATACCCTAAAATCTACTTTTCTACCCTCAATTCTAGCAGAAAATCTACCATCTTGTGGTTTTCTCTTTTCATCTAATTTTAGATTAGACAAAACTTTCACACGCGCAACAACTGCACTATGTACACTTGCTGGCAATAACAGACTAGTGTACATCTTTCCATCAATCCTAAATCTTACGCGGACGTTATCACCCATATGTTCAATATGTATATCAGATGCATTACCCTCAATAGCGTGTTTTAAAATAACTGCGACTATTTTCGTAACAGGGGCGTCTTCCACTATTCTTGTTTTACTTTTACCACCATCAATGGGTACACTTATATCTTCTATATCATTCCTGCTATTTGTTTTCGACGGAACAAGTTCTGACTCAAGTTCAGTAAGAGCTTTATTTACCTCTCCTGAAAGACCTTTGTACTGAACAACAACGGATTTAAAATCTTCTTCTGATATTAAATAAAGTTTGAATGGTATATTTAATTTTGACGCAATGAATTGCACAGCATCACGTGCACCTATATTATCAGGATTTACAATACCAATCTCAAGCACACCGTCTACTATGCCAATTGGCACAAATTTATAATAAGTCGCTGATTCCTCTGGTACATATTTAAGTATTTCAAAAGAACTATCTATGTTATCTATATACTTAACAGGCATATTAAAATAATCACTTCTCATCTCCATTATTGTATTTGGTTCAATACCACGACTCAAAAGCGAGGAATCTAAACTACCCCCTGTATCCTCCATTTCTTTTGTGATACTTTCTAATTCACTCTTTTTTATTATTCCTTTTTCTACTAGAGAATCTATAAAAGCCATAAAATTATGTACTATTTTTATTAAATTAAACTGAGACCTTGGTTTATTGACTATTCGTTGTACTAGCGCTAAAAATCATGTCATCTATCCCTATTGGAGCAAAAGGATTATTTCTTCCTTTTGGTTCACTGCTAATAGGTAAACTAAAATCTACTAGTTTCTTAAACGATGGATTACTAAATATATCATCGTTTAATTTTATAGATTTCAAGTCTGATAGAAGGACAATTATATCCTTACCTGCTCCTGGCTGATTTGCATTTATAGAATTGGGGTTAAAAGAAGTTATGTCATTCTTTTTTTCATTCTTAAACAAATATGCGTACAGAACAAATGCAATGACTATCACCACAACGACTATCACCACTTTTTTATATTTTAATATATCTTTCATATTATAAATTTATTTTATCCAGTATGTTTTTAGTGATACTTTATACTCATACAAATCCTTATCTGAGGAAACAAATGATACTTCAACAACATCTGATATCCTCATACTATTTTCAAGATCCTTCATAAAACTTAAAAATGTTTTATACGGGCCAGACACAGAAAAACCAAGAACCATAGTACCGACAGAACTATCATCAGGACCAACTGTATTTTTTGAAGAATCAGTATTGGCATCTACTGAGACATTACGAAGCTTCATTCCATATTTAGATGCCATACCATCAATATCTCTGACAAGACGCACATTATCTATGTTGTTTGGAAGCATCTTTTCTATCTTATTTAAATCCTCTTTACTAAAAGAATTGTACTTTGCAAGAATATCATCACGAATAGCTTGAAGCTCTTTGGAATTGTCGAGTGCATTACTATACAACGCTTCTTCTTTTTTTATTTCTTTTATATTTTTAAATTCAGGATCAATATACAAGAAAAACATCCCTCCAGATAGAATTAAAAATATTATTGGTAATAAAAATCTAGTCATATCAAATAATTTAAATTAATGAAAATCTACGTTACTATTTATATAAAATAAGGGACTTGTCTACGCTTGCTGTCATATTAAATGTAATATTTCCGAAATTATCTAATCCAAGATTTGAAAAAATTGGATTTCTAACATATTTACTATCTCCAAATAGATCAGACTGCAAAGCTATCGACGAGTAGCTCTGTGCTTCTCCGCTAATTGTAATATCTATAATTCCATCATTACTCATAGAATAACTGAACTGCTTAAAACGAACACTCTTTAATGTATCTTCCTCTAAAACTCTGAAAAACTCTGAAAAACTCACATGATTTTTAAGTATATTTTCTGCTCCACCAATGCGAGCATTAACTCGTTTTAATTCAACTATTAAAGAAGGCTCAAATGCTGATTTAGCTCTTTCTAGAGATGTACTCATATTTTCTATTTTCTTTTTTAAGAATATATTATAAGAATATGAGAATATTGCCAGTCCAATAGTTATTAGAAGAATTATCAAAGAAATCACAAAAAATATACCGACACTTTTGCCGTGTGAATTATTTTTCGTCAATAATGGCTTTTTAGGTATAAATGTTTGTTTTGATTCTGTAACCATATTAAATATAAATTTCAATTTACTGTATTTCCTGTAATCTCCTGAGAGCTACTCCAACAGAAACAGCAAAACTTGGTCCAACATCTTTAAGTAATGATTCCAAAAATGCTGGTGTTTCTACTTTTGAAAAAGGATCTGCATAAATAATTTCTGTTTCTAAATTCTTTATTGCAAGTTCTTTTAATCCCTTCATCATTGAGCCTCCTCCTGTCAACACAACATTTTTTATAGTCTTATTATACATCCTTTGATAATTTAATAATACCCTATTTGTTTCTGAAAAGATATTTCCAACAATAAGCTCTATAGCTTCTGACGCTTTTTTTTCATCTTCATCATCGCTATTTATTCCAGATAATCCAATTTTTATCTTCATGTCTTCAGCTTTTTTTATTCCAATATTTAGAGATCTCGAAAGAGCAAGTGTAATATCCTGTGAACCACGAGTTATGTTGTGTTGTGTTCTTATTATTCCATACTCCATTATTGATATTTTTGTACTGCCAGCACCCAAGTCAAGAATCATAACGGACGGCATATGAGAACCGAACGTAGAACGTGCTGTACAAAATACTTCAAGCTCAAGAAAACCATTAGCTAATTTAACCATCTTAATAATTTCTTTATATCTGCTTATTAGTTCATTGTGTATAGCGACAATTAGTACACTCAACTTATTAGATTTTTTGCTTTTACCGTCCTTATTTTTCTCATTAGGTAAAATCCACCAATCGAGAGTAACTTCTGAAATTGGTACTGGTATATATTTTCGAGCCTCAATAGGTATCATTTTTCTTAACTGATTATCATCTAAAATAGGCATCTCGATTAAAGACATTAGACTTGAACTAAGCGGTAACGACATACCACTATTTAGCGTAGTAATGTTCGCTTCTTTAAATAAATCTTTCATAGCTTCACTCATTTTCTCAGTAGAAAGACTTGTCGCCTGCCCTATTTCTAGCCCTGCATATGGACCAAGAGCAAGCTCCCCGTAAGTTTCTAAAATAGCCTGTCCTCCTTTTTTCTTTAATTGGATAACCTTCAAAAAAGCGGCTCCAATGTCAATCCCTACAACACTGCTTTCTTTCTGTAAAAAACTGAAATTGCCAGAGAATAAATTTTTAATATTTTTTATTAAATCATCCATAATATAATGTACTGTATATTATATAGTGTGATGAGCAAAGATAAAAGTGTAAAATGAATAAGTATGCTAAATATCTTAAATAAATTACTGGATTTACTATTTCCAGCAAAATGTATCGGCTGTGGAAAACAAGAAACCTCATTATGTTTGAAATGTACTGAAAACATAGAGCCACCACAAGAAACTCCAAATAGAAATATTTATGCAATTTTTAGCTACAAAAACAAGACAATAAGACAAGCATTATGGAATTTAAAATACAAAGGACATACAAGTATCGCAGATACTATTGCAATTTTTATGTATGACAAAATACTAGAAGAGCTTTCTGAGCTTCTAATAATGGAGGATTTTAAAAACCCAATTCTAATACCAATACCTCTTTCGAAAAAACGTCTAAGATTTCGTGGTTTTAATCAATCAGAAATTTTAGCAAAAGAAATTTATAAAATTGATACAGGTTTAACACTTAAACTTTCTTCAAATATACTATTTAAAATAAAAGAAACGAAAAGCCAAATGAAAATAAAAAATAAAACAGAACGTTTGAAAAATCTTTCTGGATGTTTTTATGTTAAAAGACCAGACGAAATTAAAGGACAAAATATAATACTAATTGATGACATAACTACAACAGGAGCTACAATAAAAGAAGCATCTGAAACCTTATTAAAATCTGGAGCTAGAAAAGTTATCGCTTTTACAGTTGCACATTAATACCACGATAGAAAAAGGAACTAAAGTATGATATATTTTGCATCATAACTTATATGCCGTATGTGTATCCTGCCAAATCTTGAGAGTTGCGTGCATTCACTCTCAACCCAGCTAAGGACCTCAGCATGGTGCAGTTAGTAATATAGGTTACAATTAAATAGACAATGGAGAGTTGCCAGAGCGGTCGAATCTTGAGAGTTGCGTGCACTCACTCTCAACCCAGCTAAGGACCTCAGCATGGTGCAGTTAGTAATATAGGTTAC
>CAZTTV010000016.1:12026-12128 GCA_964616385.1 uncultured Candidatus Saccharibacteria bacterium
AATTAAATAGACAATGGAGAGTTGCCAGAGCGGTCGAATGGGGCACCCTGCTAAGGTGTTAGACGAGTAATCGTCTCGAGGGTTCGAATCCCTCACTCTCCG
>CAZTTV010000017.1:0-11889 GCA_964616385.1 uncultured Candidatus Saccharibacteria bacterium
ACTAGAAATAAAACGTGAAATGCTAGCTAAAAAAGCGACTAAAAAGCGTAAGTAAGTCATCGCATACAATGCCCTGCACCCAAAATAACGAGGTTTGGGTCATTTTGTTATAAAATAATCGTACACCACACTCGTGATGTACGATTTTTATGCCTTAATATCTATTCTATTCCCTAACAGTGAGCGAGACCTTTCTAATTCTTTATGTAACTCATCAAATAAAGTATCCGTTGTTTTGTTTGGGTCATAACCCGAACTTGGAGCTACCCTTACAATACTTTGAGCAAGTTTTTTCTTCTCTTGAGGAATTGGTGCTTCTGATACTGAGCTAACGGCATTTAACAATGCGGTAACTCCAACCTTTAATCCATTATTTGATGCAGCAGGACCGTATACCGACAACGAACCAATCCCGTTTGTAGACGAGCCTCCCATAAATCCATACAAAGAACTCAAGGATCCTTGTCCAATACTTCCGGTATTAGCGCTATCAATAATGGAGATTAGACTCGCATTCATTTCCTGCCCTGTCTGCTGTATCGCTCCGCTACCAAGAGCTCCCATAGAAATCTTGAGTGATGATCCTAATAAACCAACAACTGGATTTGCGAAAACAGGAGAAATAGCTCCAATCTTCATAATATTCTCCTAATGTTCTATCTAGCTACATAATAACATTTATTTTACAATTAAAAAACTCCGCAGTGGTATATAAATACACACTGCAGAGGTTTACTTAGACATACATATTAACGGAGCCAGATCCAGAGCTTGAACTGTGCCCAGTATTTACTGGGTCTCTCGCTCCAGAAGCACCGACGGAGCTTGGATAAACGGGGCCAAGGGAAGTATCCGAGCCAGGCCACTTGTCTTCCAGGGCCATCGCACGAATTAAATTAATATCTTTTTCGACACCTTTACTTTTAGGATCATCCTCTGCGCGCAATGAACCTGGTGACAGACTACTAGCCAATAACTCCCCCACTTGGGGCGCCTTAGATCGCAGATCGGCAAAATCACCAAGATTAAGCCGCAAGCCACTAGCACTACTTACACCGCCTACTGGAGCAATACTTGACATAGATTATCTCCTCAATTAATGTTAAGCAGTACTATCTAATTTAGTACCTTTTCCAACTTCTTTTGCACCTGCGTCAAGAACATCGGACAGTTTACCTACGGACATTTTTTGAGCATCTCCAGAAGCAGTAGCCACTTCTTTTTGCTTGAATTCATCAACCGCATTTTTTACCGCATTTGCCTCGCCTGCAACCACTTGAAGCTCTTTGGGGCTCAAACTACTCGCTTGAGTTGCACCAAACCCACCAATAGCACCTACGGACATACCTGAATCAGACATGATATTCACCTTCCATTTATTTGTATAAAAACTAATTTGTGCACCATGCACGACAACCTATACTAGGTATAACATAAACTATTTAAAAATCAAGTCTTCCCGTAAATATTAAAACCCCCTCTATTTTATTAAACTGAGGGGGTTTTAGATGGCTATATTGATTCCTCTACCAATGCCAAATTCGGACATAACATTATTAACATACTCTACGACTTCTCTTTTTTTTTCTTTGGCATTTTTCTTAGCAAGAGTACCTCTTGCCTGACGTCCACCACCTTGCCCAGAATTTATCCCTGAGAGAAATTTCACTCTTGCATACGCTCTAGCAACGGCCATTCTTCTCGTCATACTTCCTTGATTCTCTCCAGTTAATTGTGAGATATTCATATCACTTTCTTTCTGATATTACAATACGGGAGGAAGGGATACAGTCGTGATCATTGAAATAACCCACGATTATTTTACAACTACAGATTCCGCAAAAATGAAGACTTCTAGAATTCGCACCAGCACCAACTAAAGGCAAGTATTCCTTAATCTTTTTCTTATCCGCTAAGTCTGACATAATAATCTCCAATTCAAAAGATGTTTTATTTTTTCTATCTGTCACTGTATCATATTAAATGTTTTTGTCAACCCAAATCGCTATATCTTAAAAACCATACTTTCTGTTAAATAAAGAACTCCAGATATAGAATGCCGTGGGTATCAAAGGAGTTTGTTGCCTCAGGTCAAACCTGAGACATGATTTAGGCGTTGAACATAAAAATCTTCTTGTGTTTATTTAAAATACAGTAACCTAAGTGTTTAGATGAGCACATATATTTGTCTATACCTACAAATAACAAACATCCTGTATATTATTTTGTAAACTATAATATAAATAGTGTATACTGTGGCATATGGCAAAAAGAAGTACTGGAATAGAAAAAAATAAAACATCACGTTCAAAAAAGACAAAAAAACGACTAGAAATAAAACGTGAAATGCTAGCTAAAAAAGCGACTAAAAAGCGTAAGTAATTTTTGTATTAAATTGTTTGCTAAAAACCAAGAATATTCTTGGATTTTTTCGTATAATTACATAGAAATAATTTTATAAGATAAAACCGCTTACAATCGTAAGCGGTTTTAGAAATTCTATTCTTTCCTGAGTGACTCATAGAAATCAACAATTTCTTTTAGACGCTCTTCGCCGATTTCGTTTTCCAAAACATCTAAGAAAGAACTCCCCATTTCTTCCTCTGCAAGAAGCTCTTCCATTAAAATATGTATGTTTGGTAAATTCTCGTCCCTAGATCCCTTGTTGGTTCTGCGTATTATGAGAAGTTCTCTAATGCATAGATATACACCGACATCTGTCCTTTCATACTCTGACAAACCAAAATGTTTTGAAACAATCTCCATATGATCTTCGTTGCAACGCATTATGCACCTCATTTTTTGTAATTTTTTATTATCAAATTACCCCAAAGGATAACTCACTTTCTAATATCTATCTTAGATTATCTCATAATACTGTGGTAATGTCAACAGTAACGTAGCGCACGTATATTAGAATATATAATATACTTTTTATATATTTTGTGTTATCGTATAACCAATATCAAATCTCCTCTTTGGTTGGAGATTTTTTGTTTGAAGTATAAAACACTTAGATAATTTAAATTTATATTTATGGAAATAAGGAACATAGCAATAATAGCTCATGTTGACCACGGGAAGACGACTCTTACCGATGCTATTTTGCGTCAAACTGGTGCTGTTGATAATAATACAAGCATGGACAGCGATGCCCTTGAACAAGAACGGGGTATAACCATATACTCAAAAAATGCTGCGACTGTATATAAAGACACAAAAATAAATATTGTTGATACACCAGGTCATGCAGATTTTGGTTCAGAGGTAGAGCGAGTATTGCGTTCAATTGACTCTGTATTATTGATAGTTGATGCACAAGAAGGTCCGATGCCACAAACTCGTTTCGTTCTAAAGAAATCTCTTGATCTTGGTCTTCGTCCAATTTTAGTAATAAACAAAATAGACAAAGAAGCTGCTGATCATGTTAAGGTACACGATGAAGTATTTGATTTATTTTCAGAGCTAGGAGCAACAAACGAGCAGTTGGACTTCCCTGTTATTTATGCAATTGGAAGAGATGGCGTTGCAATGAAAAATATAGACGATGAAAAAAAAGACCTTACTCCACTTCTTGATTTAATTTTAGAACATGTACCAGTAGCGTCAGGAGACAAAGACGGTTCGTTCATCGCACAGCCTTTTAACCTTGCGTATGACAATTTTCTAGGAAGACTTGCTATCGTACGTATTCACGACGGAAGTATAAAATCAGGTGATAATATTTTTGTAAAAAAACAAGACGGAATTTCTAAACATAAAATAACAAAACTATTTACTTTTCATGGAACATCACGTGTTGATACAGATGAAATAATTGCTGGAGATATTGCAATCATTGCAGGACTTCCTGATGTATATATTGGAGATACACTATGCACAGATGAAAACACTGCTCTACTTGAAGCTATTGCTGTTGACGAGCCAACTATTGAGCTTACATTTCTTGTAAACAACTCCCCTTTCGCAGGTCGTGAAGGAAAATTTGTAACAAGCAGACAAATCCGTGAGCGTTTAGAAAAAGAACTTGAAGTAAATGTTGGATTACGTGTTAATTTTGATACAGGAGGTGGTGAACAATTCACAGTTTACGGACGTGGCGAACTACACATTGCGATTTTAATAGAAAATATGCGTAGAGAAGGATACGAACTTCAAATTTCACAACCAAAAGTTATCATGAAAGAAGTCGATGGAAAAAGACAAGAACCATTTGAAGAAATAACGATTGATGTTCCTGAAGAATTTCAAGGTACAGTGATTGAAGCATTGAATAAAAGAGGTGCTACTATGCTAAATCTTGAACTCCATGACACTCGTGCGCAAATGTTATTTGAAGGTCCAACACGTGGACTATTTGGATACAGAAGTGTATTTGTAATTGATACAAGAGGAGAAGGAATCTTTGCAACTCGTGTGACAGGATACAAACCATACGCAGGCGAAATAGAACGTCGTGATGCAGGTTCAATGATTTCACAAGTTACTGGCAAGACACTCGCCTTTTCACTCGCAAATCTTCAAACACGTGGAGTACTATATATTAAAGAAAATACTGAGGTTTACGAAGGTATGGTTATAGGAAATACATCCAAAGGAGAACAAATGACAGTAAACCCTACAAAAGGAAAACAACTTACCAACATGCGTGCATCTGGAAGTGATGAAGCTATTTCACTTACTCCTCCACAAATTGTTACTATTGAAACTGGTCTTGAGATAATGGCGAAAGATGAGTATTTAGAAGTAACCCCAAAATCTGTACGTCTTAGAAAACAACATTTGACTGATAATGACCGATCAAAAGCAAGAAGAAAATAAATAAAAATTGCTAACAAATTATAATATACAAAAAAATACCCCGAGTACTCTTACGAATACTCGGGGATTTTGTTTGTGTTGCTATTGTTTATTGGATGCTGGCTTTGCATCCATTTGCATCACAACAGGAATACTTCTTTTTATTGCTTGGGTTAGTGTTGAATTACCTAATATCGCTGCTGCACCTTCCAATGTCCCACCGCCCTGAACACCACTAACATTTACATGTGGCACTTTGACAATATCAGGATTTTCAGCAGCAACTTTTAATGCTTCTTTAAGCATTTGTAGTTGCAATACACGATCTTGACCCAATACATCTACTTGGGCCTTTTGACCTTTTGCAATTTCGATTAGCTTTAGCTTCTCACCCTCACCTTCAAGTTTCAATCGGTCCTTTTTAAATGAGGCTGCTTTTTTTTCAATCTCTGCTTGAACTAAGATTGGCTGTTTGTCAGCTGTTGCTCGTTCACGTTCAGACTTGATTCGCTCTTTTTGAGCTTTCTGCTCCTCTATGTATGTTTCCCTTAGTTGACTCGCAAGCTGCTGACGCAAGGTTGCGACCAGTAATTCCGGTGGAATTGCTGGTTCACCCATCCTAGCCTCTTGTATCGTAACACCTGCTTTTGCTCCTTCCGGGGCAATAGCCTCTTCTACTTGCGCAACGATTTCGTCTCGCTTTTCTATAAAATCCAATACCTTGCGATCCGGATGACCACCTATAGTTCGAAGAATGTCCCGAATTGCTGGCGTTACGATTTTATCTTCAACATCTTGCAGTGTGCCAACAGAAGCAACAACTTTCGGCGCATCGTTTGGATGTACTTGAACTAATACACGCATATCAACTGGAATTATCCAACCTTCAACACGTACATTAATTGCATGATCCGCGGCGCTTTTCGGTTGAACAATTTCGTATGGCTCCTCTGTTTGCTCAATCTTACCATCGTCTCCAACAGTTAAATTGATTTTACGACTACTATACCCACCACGATATGTCCATGTTTGAACACGTGTTGGAATAATTGTAGGAACATATGCACGGTCGTTCAGATAATATTTCCCTGGGGACAAAGGCTCACTCCAAACACCGATACATCCTCTTGGTACAAGTGGCGCAGACAAATCCGAACCGGTCTTACCACTTTCGGATGTCATGAGTTTGCTATTGTCTGGACAGTCTTCATCTGTTTGAACATTAGAACGTATCACTGCGACATGCCCGGTTGGCACATTTAGAGCTTTGCCAAGTTTAACTTCAAATAAATATTGGTTGATACGATATTTACCGGGACGCAATACATCAAGTTGAGGTCCTTTCTGTCCTTTACCATCACCAAGAAAATACTTGGCATCCAACATTTTATCAAAATTGCTTTCTCCCCAAGCATCAGCTATAAACTGATTATTGCGTAGAGGTGAGCCATCTTTGGTAACAAGAAAACCCCATTTCCCACTGGGGATGTCTATTACTGGCAACTCTTCAATTTCATACAAGACACGAATAAATGGTCTGAAATGAAAACCTGGTCCAAGGATTTCAGCTTGTGGTCCTTTTTGTCCATATTGCGCAATAATCTTTCCAGGTGGTAGAGTATCTCCCAAATAAATACGCTTCAGATGACCGACTTTATCCTGACCGATAACCACAAATGATGTACTCGCGAATAAAAATAAAGCGACCAAACCCATGGTTCCAGCCGTAACATATCGAAGCCATTCTAGTTTTATCTCAACATTTTCTCCTCTGGTATCACTCCACACCTTTCTCGTCTCTGGAATAAACCTTGGTGCAAAAACTGCAGCCAAGATTGCAAGAATACCTAATATAATTTGAAACATTTTTCTTCCTTTCTTTAGTTTGTTTTGTGAAATCACAAAATTGCGATATCCACGACATAACATTCAGTTTTCAACGAGCCTATGATAAAAACATGTTTAATTTAAACACATTAACCTATCATAGCAATAAACACTAACAATTTTTATGTATCTTGTCAATAGTAGTAATGTAAACAATTAAAAACTTCAGTTATTGCACTTTTATATAAATTTTATATTTATAAACAAAAATATTCAAAAATCTGATACAATTTAAATATGAGGAAAATAAATAAATTAGTTGGAGAAATTCCAATACATATTGTTAGTATAAAGACCGATAGAAAAGAAATTTCTGGAAATATTGTTTTTATTCATATGTCTTGGGGTGGAGCTTGGGCATTTAATTTTTATATGAAATTTTTTGCGCAAAATGGATACACCTGTCATGCATTTGATTTACGTGGACATGGTGAAAGTGGCGGCACAGTAGAAGGTACTACTATGCAAGATTATGTAGATGATGTAAGAGATGTTGTTAAAAATCTAAATATACAAAATCCAATAATTATTGGACATTCTATGGGCGGGCTAATCGCTTTAATGTATAGCGCACAATATGGTTCAAAAGCAACTATCTCAATCGATGGAAGTCCGAGTATTGAAGTACAAAAAGTAAGCGAAGAAAAAACATACCCACTGTCATATACACCCAAAGATTCTGGAATGCCTACAAATTTGATAAAAGCCATGATGATGTTACCAGACATATATCTATGGAGACTTATGAAGATGAAGAAAATGCTTACTGTAGAATCTGGTATTGCACGAAGTGAAAGAAAGAAAGGGATATCTGTGCCAAAAGAAAAATTAACACAACCTTTACTTTTTGTAGGAGCTGAAAAAGGGACAACACTTCCATTTGGTATAGGGATAGAAAAAGTCCGCAAACAAGCAGAATACTATAACTCTCCTGTTGTAGAAATATTTGGAGCTACACATCCTGGACTACTTATGGGAAAATATTGGGAAAAATCTGCTAGTGTAATTTTTAAGTGGCTTAAAGAAAATAATATATAACAACTAATATAACTACTTTATAATTTACCTATTTCGTGTATTATCCATACAGTTCTCTAATATTTTTATAAAAATATCTCAAAAAAAACACCATCGTTTCTAAAAAAGAAACGATGGTGTTTTTATATACTTATCACCTTACCTATCTACTATTCCTGAAACAATCTATGCATTTTAAATTCCCTGTTTCTCTTGGCTCGAATGGTAGTTGTGATATTGTCGCACTACAGCTACCACATTTCCAATCTCCTTGAAACATTTTCTTTTGTGGGCTATCTGACTTTTTTGATGCATGACAATCACGACAAAGTAACCCACTTGTATCTCTCGGTTCAAACGGTAATTCTGTTATATCTTTATTACAACCCGAACACTTCCAATTGCCTTGAAACATTTTTCTATCACTATTTTGTGAATCCATAAAATATTATTTATTATTTTTAATATATAATATTTTACTATAAAAACATTACACAGACCAGAATATTGCTATATTAAAAAACGAGTATTACCTAAAGTGGTAATACTCGTCAATATTTTACAAATATGATATAACTTTATTCGCCATATCTTTTGTACCTAAAAGTTTTAAAGAATCATCTCCATCAGAAAATATATCTCCTGTACGATACCCTTCACGCAAAACACGCAAAACTGATTTCTCTATATCATCAGCACCTTCAATTGCACCGATGTGTCTGAGCATCATACCTGCTGTAAGAATTCTTCCAAGTGGATTTGCTATTCCCTGCCCAGCAATTGTTGGTGCAGTACCTGCTCCACTTTCAAACATAGCAGAACCCGTATCAGGATTTATAGCAGAACTACACATCATTCCCATACTTCCCAATGCGCTAGCTGCACCGTCTGACAATATATCGCCATGTTCATTACCACAAGCGATAACTCCATTAAGTTTTGCTGGTGTGAACAAAAGTGCATTAGCTGAATCTACAAGTTGATGTTTTAATTCAACATCAGGAAATTCTTCCATCCCAATTTTTGTAGTAATCTTCCTCCAAAAATCATATCTTGCCATTACGTTAGCTTTATCGATTGAAATAAGCGGAAGATCCAACTTCTTGGCATAGCCAAAAGCAAAGCGTATATACTTTTCAATAGTCTCTTTTCTGTAATAAGCAACGTCAGTAACAATATATTCTTCTATAGAAACTTTATTTTTGAGCATTATACCGAGCATTGTTTTTGTATCATCATCGATAAAATCAACAAAGTCTGTATTCCCAAAATAGCTATCTTCCAGAAGAAGACGAATCCAAATTTGTTTTATCCCTTTATCTGGTATTGTCCCAGGTTTAACATTTGCGAGACTATCAAGCACCTTGTAATAAGTCATTGGTCGAAAATTAAGCAACAAACCCATAGTACTTCTAAGAGCAAGTAAGCATCTGGCTTCAGGCTTCATCTCTGGTTTTTCAATACCTATTGTATTGTCAAACTTAGGATCACCTACTCCACCAAAAAATATCGTACCGATTTCAACTGCTCTTTCAAAAGAACTCTTTGGAAGTGTGTCTCCAAATATTTCGTAAGCATTCCACCCCATAGGAGTATCTTCAAAAACAATTTCCATACCATATTTCTCCGCAGCAATAATAGCAACGGAACAAGCAGCTTCCATCATTTCTGGACCAGAACCATCACCTTTTACTAAAGCAATGGTTTTCTTTCTATTAATTCCCATAAATATATCCTTTCTCTATAGAATTTTATGTTGTTTCTGTAATTCAGCTGCAATTTCAATCATTACATTAACACTTCCATTATTTCTAATGAGCTCTTTTTGATAATCAGACAATCTAAACTCTATAAATATGTCTCCATTGCTGATTAGACCGTTCTCTATATCAATCGTCAGATTGCTGACACTTCCTAATTGCTCAATAGTGTTAGCTGGTAGTGTTATGCACAAAAGACCATTTGCGAACATATTATCTTCAAAAATACGTGCAAAACTTGGTGCTATAATACATTTAGTACCAGCTCCTTCCAATGCCCATGGTGCATGCTCTCTTGATGACCCACAGCCAAAGTTCTCCCCAACTATAAGTATCTGAGATTCAAATAATCTCTGTCTCCCTTCTTTGTCAATGGAAGAATCTTCGAGACAATGTTCTCCAAATACTTTTTTATCAGTTTCTGTTAAATATTTTGCTGGTATTATCTGATCTGTATCAACATTGTCATCTTTCAAATGAAAAACTTTGCCAGAAAAATCTTTTTTACTTTCACTGCTAAACATTTTTAACAACTTAGAATAATCAGGGGTTGTAAACGGAACATCATTCCAATGAGTTGGTATGGATTTTGACACCTCACAACCAACCAAAGAACCTAGGCGCGCTCGCTTGCACATATCCTTATCTGGTTCTGTTATTACTCCAAAAATAGCAGACATAGCTGCTGTTGCAGGAGATACTAAATGCACAATTCCGCCCTTACCCATTCTTCCTGGGAAATTACGATTAGTTGTAGAAATACAAACCTCACCAGGGGCAAGAACACCACAACTCATACCAAGACAAGCACCACATGTAGGACCACTAACAAAACATCCAGCTTTTACAAATGTCTGTATTAATCCTTCTGAAATAGCTTGCTCATATATATGTTGTGTGGCAGGAACTATAATACATCGAACAGAAGAATTTATTCTACCTCCCAAAATACGAATGACTTCTGCTGCTATTCTCAAATCTTCAATTCTTCCATTTGTGCAAGAACCAATATATATCTGATCAATTTTCTTGTCAGCAATACCAGATACATCAACAACACACTCGGGTGAATAATTGATAGTAGCTTTAGGACACATGTCTGACACATCAATTTCTATGACATCATTATATTCTGCATTCAAATCACTATTAAAAGACAAAAATCTTTCAATATTAGAATCTACGTTTTCATGTCCAAGATATTTTATGATAGCTGGTTTTAAATAAGAAATCGTCTTTCCGTCAATTGGCATAATCCCTGATGTTGCTCCAGCTTCAACAACCATATTAGTGATTGTCATTCTACTTTCCATGGTCATTTCATTAATGACTGACCCACCAAATTCCAATACAGAGTTTGTCGCACCTTTTACACCAATTTTCCCAATAAGTGTCAAAATCAAATCTTTAGCAAATACATTTTCAGGCAACTCGCCTACAAAATTCACACGTATAACTTTTTGAGGTTGGCATATCCAAAGTCCTGTTATGATACCATTTTCTAGATCGGTAGAACCAACTCCTGCAGAAAAAGAACCAAAGGCTCCATGTGTGCAAGTGTGGCTATCTCCCATAATTCCAACTTCTCCAGGGAGTATCCAACCCAATTCTGGTATGATCGCATGACACACGCCATTTCGTCCTATATCTAGAAACTCTATTTTATGGCTATGGCTCCAATCTCTTATTATTTTACCCTGAACAGCAGATGCTGTATCTTTCGCAGGATTAACATGATCTATCATTGCCTTAATCTTATTTGGATCAAAAACAACGTCACAATCGCGAGACTGTGCATCAATTATAGAAGGAGGAGTAGTAATCTCGTGACACCACACCCTATCAACTTTTAGCACCATTCTTCCGTCTTGTAGTGTTTTTACAACATGTTTAGAGATTATTTTCTCATACATATTTCTAGCCATTTTTTTCTCCTTTTTTGTATATGATTCTAAAACTTTTATCAATGAACAAAAACAGCTACGCCGTTTAAGCTTTCTAATAGCCACATTACATAAAATATACTGTTTGGTCAAGCATATTTCCTTGACATCGCTACTTCATTATGATAGGATATATGCTATCAAATCAGACCTGTAGGAGAAGCGATGTCGAGTTTTACAATACAGCCCCCTGTGTTTGAAAATTTATCAGTATAGCTCTCTTACAAAAAATGAAAGAAGGAACTATAGCTCGTCTTACAGACCGAGGATTTGGATTCATCTCAATTGAAGGTGAGGAGAAAGATTTATTCTTTCACTCAAATGAACTTCAAGGAGTACAGTTCAATGATCTTCGTGAAGGAGATAAAGTAACATTTGAAACAGCAGAAGGTCCAAAAGGACTTAACGCAGTAAATGTTAGCAAAGTGTAATTTTATATAACACTTCTAAAAAATACCCCGTATGGGGTATTTTTTATTTTA
>CAZTTV010000018.1:0-11836 GCA_964616385.1 uncultured Candidatus Saccharibacteria bacterium
GTCATCTCACATACACTAAAATGGCTTGAAGAAAATGATGAGTACACACCTGATGCAGTAGCACTTATTTTACCAACTAGTCCGCTTCGTCAAACAAAACACATAGACGAGGCTATAAAAATATTTAAGAAAAAGAAACCTGATTCAGTTGTATCAGTACATGAAGCAATAGCAAACCATAACCCTAATTGGATGCTTAAAAGAAACAAAGTTGGTGAGATTGTTCTGCATACAGATGAACCTATTATTAATATAAAAACTCGTAGACAAGACTTGCCTAAATGCTACATACGAAATGATATTATTTATCTTTTTACCCCTAAAAATATATTCGAAAAAATACCAAACTTATACGGTAAAAAAACTGAACTATTTGTAATGGATGAATGTTATGATTCAGATATAAACACCGAGAACGATTGGTTAATGGCTATATATAAATTTAGAAACCTAAAAAAGTACCAAAAATAATATCCTAATTATTTAAGCTTGCTCAATATAAAATTACCTATTCTATCTCCTGATTTTCCGTCTACCTTGTATAGTTGTTGTTTTCTAGTCTTCTCTCTATTCTCCTTGTTAATACTAGGATTATCTAAATACATATTTATTGCTTCTATCAATTCATCAGGATTATTAACAACACTAACACCACCAAGTTCAAGCATTTTTTTCATATGATCCTCATCATGATATCTTTTTACACTATTCCAATAATCTTTAGTTTCAAAACCATCAAAGTTTATCGCTATTTGAGGTTTATCAAACACCAATGAATCAATACCGAGTGTTGTAGCTACCCATATAACAATGTCTGCATTAAACAAAGTATCTGCAAGATGTGACGTACCCTCCTTTGTAATCTCCGTCTCTTTTCTATTATTTTTATTAAAAACATGTCCTGGAGTTTCTAGCGTGAAACTATTATTATTTTCAAATCCAGACAGCTCAGCAGGATGATTTGGATGATTTCGAACTAAAATATGAACTTTATATTTTATATTATCATTGTTTATAGCATCATCTAATATACTACAAATTTGCCAATCTGTATCAGATAATCTTTTACCTGCAGGAGCAAACATTATCAATTTTTTATCTCGTATATTAACACCAATATCCTCTGAGAAACTTTCGCGGGTTTTTCTTTTATTATTTATAAAACCATCAAACTGCGGTAGCCCTCCGACAAAAATTATGTCACTTGATACAAAATGTATAGTTACAGCTTCTTCTTTTATAATATCATTGTTTACTATTATATAATCTGGTACCACTTTCAGTATTCCCTTACTGTAACAATTGTCCCATGAACGTATCATACCGACAGTTTTGATATTTCTATTTTTAGATTCCTGTAAAAAAACTGTATCAGTTATATCAAAAATATCTGTTGAAAAAATTAAATCTGGGTTATATTTTTCAAAATATTTTTTCAAAATCTCTCTATAACCAAATGTACTATATGTATATCTAAATATGATACAAAAAAACTTGTTATCCAATATTTTAACTATAATATTTTCAATTATATATCTAATAATATTAAAAATATTTTTATTTTTATTTAACTTCTCAACTCTTTTATATTTCAAATAATTAGAATCTATCATAAATTTTGAAATTCTGTTAAAAAATCTATGTGGTGATGTATGTGCAAGAATATTTGAATCTATGCTTTCTATAAAAACATTTTCTGACGCATATATTTCTTTAAAAAAACTCTCCTTTATTGAGTGTACGAAAATAACAACTCTTATATTTTTATCAGACAAAATAGTTTTGAACACATCTGTATTTAATATATTTCTGGATACATAACTCTGAAATGCTGTAATAAATATTGTTTGCATATTTCTATTTCTTATTTAATATAAATGAATTACCTGCCCAACCAAACTGCTTATAAGGTATCGCTGATATATCAGTATTTTTATCAAGCCATTCACTAAATGCAAGTTGCTCACCGCGATCAGGATGTCCGTTAAAACAAAACCAATCATCAAATAATATTATAGTCCCGTCTATAATATAAGGTGTGATAAAATCTAAAACAGGTACAGTTGATTCATATAAATCACAATCCACATATACAAGAGCAGCTTTTTTTATGGGCAAATTTTTTCTTGTGTTTTCATTTAAAGTATCACTAAACCAACCCTTTGTGAAAGAAACTCTTTTTAAATCAATCCTACTTTTCTTAAGACTATTTTTTAAATCTTGAAGACTACACGCATAATCGCCTTCGCTAAAATCACCTGATAGTTGATCTATACCTTTCTTTTTTGGTAACCCTTCGAAAGAATCAAAAACATAAAATTTCATGTTTTTTAGATTTTTAAATTTTTTTGACAAATAATATGCAGCTGTCAAACTACCGCCTTTCCATACCCCAAATTCAAGATAATCTCCATCATGTCTAACAAAATTTAAAAAACTAAAACAATAGTTCAATATTTTTTCTTTTCTATTGTAATTAAATGTTTGATTAAGCGCTGGTAATATTTTGTAACGTATGTATGGTTTCATTAAAAAAACGAATATTGATTTAAGGATTTTTTTCATAACAAATATATTTATACTAGACTATTTAAAATTTTAATGACGTAGTCAATTTGTTCATCAGTAAGGTTTGCATGTGTAGGTAATGTTATAGTTGAATTACCAAGCTTTTCAGCAATAGGAAAATCCCCTTCTTTATACATAAATGTCTCTCTATAAAATGGCTCCAGGTGTATTGGAGTGTAATGTATTGAATTTTCTATACCTGCCTCAGTCAACAATATTCTTATTCTGTCTCTTTTTTCTGGGTCAACCCAAACGACAAACATGTGATTTGAATGTTTTACTCCATCTTCTATTGTGGGAAATGATATTTTAGGATTATCTTTAAACCCTTCTGTATATTTTTTAAAAACATTTCTTCTTCGTCTGTGTGTATCTTCTATTCTATCTAACTGTCCTATCAACATGCCAGCTTGAAAATCCGTTAAGTCATATTTATATCCTAACATAACCATCTCTCTTTTATCGTCTTTGGTATTTATAACACCATCTCTTATTAAGAGCTTTGCTATTTTTTTATTTTCCAAATTATTTATAGTAATAGCACCACCTTGCCCAGATGTAATATTTTTTGCAACATGAAAACTAAAACAAGCAGAAAGGCTGTTCTGCCCAGGACTTATATTATCGCGTTTCGCTTCGACTGCATGTGCTGCATCTTCTATAATTGCAATATTATGTTTATCTACAATAGATTTTAATTTTATCATATCTACCATTTGACCATATAGATGCACTGGGATAATAGCTTTTGTTTTTTTTGTTATAGCCTTTTCTACTTTATTTAAATCGATAAGTCCTGTATTTGGATCTACATCTACAAACACAATTTTTGCTTTCTGATAAAGTATCACATTACTTGTTGCGACATATGAGATTGGGGTTGTTATAATTTCATCACCTTCTTTAACTCCAGCAATAATAAGTGACATATGTAACGCAGCAGTACAGCTACTAGTCATTACAGACCCATCAACATTTAAAAAATTAGCCAGATTATCTTCAAACTCTTTCGTATATTTCCCTGGCTTCATCCATCCAGAACGCACAGAACTCACCATTCTGTTTATATCTTCTTCTTCAACACTTGGACCTAAAAATGATACATTCATAATATATTTTATTTATATTTAATTTTCATAGCATCCACATACATTTCAATTATCTCTTTTGATACTTTATCCCACGTATGTTTTTTAGCTTCAATTAAAGCATTCTGTTTCATAGAGCTATGCAAATCTTTATTCGATAATATATTTTTTATAGCATCAGCAATCTCTTCTGAATTATTCTGAGCAACTACATACCCATTAATAGAGTTCTTTATAGCATATTCTGATCCAAATCCGCTAGTAGTAATTACTGGTGCTCCACAAGCATTGGCCTCATAAAATACCATTGGAAATCCTTCAAAATTTCCGCTAATGTCTCTTGCTGCTAATATAAAAATATTGCAACTATTATACATAAATCTTAACTGGTCGTCACTAATATTATCTAAAAATTCTACCCTATCTTCAAGATTATATTTCTCTATTTTTGTTTTTAGTAAATTCATATATTTTATATCGTCAAAAGAGCCAACTATTTTATACTTCAAATTTGGAAACTGCTCTTTCAATAAAAATAATGCATCTATAACCAGATCAGCTCCTTTACGGGACTTTATACCCCCAACTGTTAATAAATAACCGCCATGTATAGACTCTTTGGTTTTATAAAATATATTATCATCAACACCATTTGGTATAAATCTACATTCTCCAAAATTTATGATTTCACGAACTTTTTTCTCTGTATACAGTGAACCTGTTGTTGCAATTGTTACTAGATAATACATATACTTCATCATAATCTTCTTGAATGAAAATTTAACTGGTGGGACAGAATATGTTCCATGCAGCGTAACGACAAATGGAATTCTTAAAAATAAAGCTGCTAAAGCTGCTCCAGGAGCAAACGGTTCAACAAGAGAGTGTATTATATTAACTTTTCGTAGATATTTTAAACAATAAAAAAAAACTTTTAATTGTGTAAATGGATGAAAACTAGGCGACGGCAAGACAGGATAAGTTTTTATTTTTTCATCTATATTATTCTTATATACTAAAACCTCTACTTCCAAGATATTAGAAACAGATCTAACTAACGACCCAGAATATCTACCCCAACCATCTTTTGGCAAAAGTGTTGTAGTAATGTACCCAATTTTAATATTGTTACCCATTATTGTTCTTATCAATATCTGACTTAATCATTATCTCTACTAACTTTTTGAACTTAGTTTTTGGCACCCAACCTAATTCATTTTTTGCATTAGATGCATCGCCACAAAGATGATCTACTTCATTAGGCCTAAAATAATTAGCGTCTACTTCAACTAAAACTTCTTTTGTATTACTGTCTACTCCCTCTTCTTTTATACCTTTACCACGCCATTCAATGCCAACATTTATATGCTTAAATGCTTCCACAATAAGTTCTCTAACTGAATGGGTTTCTCCAGTAGAGATAACATAATCATCAGGTTTATCTTTTTGAAGCATCATCCATGCTGCTTCCATATATTCAGGAGCAAACCCCCAATCTCTTTTCGCATCTAAATTACCTATACTTATCCTTTCTCTAATTCCAGACTTTATTTCAGCTATTCCTTTTGTTATTTTTCTAGTAACAAAATTAGATCCTCTTCTCGGGCTTTCGTGATTAAACAAAATCCCATTACACACGAACATATTGTAACTTTCACGATATACCCTTGCAATTTCAAAACCATATAATTTTGCAACACCGTACGGACTTTTTGGCTTAAACGGAGTTTTTTCACTCTGAGGAGAAGTTGTCGGATCACCACTATACAATTCTGATGTAGAAGCTTGATATATTCTTGCTTTTATATTTAATATCCTAGCCGCCTCTAGAACATTTAAAACACCAATTGCATCAGATTGGGCAGTATAAAAAGGTATCTCAAAAGAAATTTTAACATGAGATTGTGCAGCTAGATTATATATTTCATCAGGATTAACTTTTTTAAATACAGATATCATAGAATTAATATCTGTCATATCTCCATAATGAAGAAACTTCTCTCTTTTTTCTTCGGTATTAAATATATGTTCTATATTTCTACGATTAAAAGTACTGGATCTCCTAATAAATCCATGTACTTCGTAACCTTTACTTATAAGCAACTCAGCTAAATATGAGCCATCTTGCCCAGTAATACCAGTGATTAGAGCTTTTTTCATAACTATAAATATATCACAAATATAAACTAAATAAAATTCAAGATATTTTTTGCTCTTATATTCCAAGTATGATTTCTAACATCTAATTTTGACATTTCTGAGATATTGTCTGCAAATTTTTTATTATTTAAAATACTGTCTATTGCAGATAAAAAACCATGTCTATTAGATAAATCAACTAATACTGAATTATCTTTGTTTAATATCTCTCTTGTACTTGGTAAATCTGAAGAAACAATAGGGACACCACTTGCCATATATTCAAACATCTTTAGAGGAGACATATATTTTACATAATGCTCTTTATTCGGGTAATTCATAATTAAAATATCAGATGACATAAGAAGTCTAGGTATTTTAATTTGAGATACATGTGAAATTAGTTTATAACTATTAGTTGGTATATTTTCTCTATCAAATATATTCTCTACTTCACTTAATTCGTTTTCATTCATACCAACTATTAGCAAAAAAATATTTTTGTTCTTTTTTAGAACTTCTGAAAATATATTTATCAACATATCAATGCCCTTTTCCTCCCCCATAGTCTTATATTTACCAACATATCCTATAATCTTTTTATCTATAGGTAATAAAAATTCTTCTCTTAAGACTTTTTTTGATGCTACTATATCAAATCTTTTTGTATCAACAGCACTTGATGAAACTAATATCTTATTAGAATTTATATTATATGTATCAACATAAAAATCTTTAAGTCCATTAGTTATTGATATTATCTTTTTTATCCTCCTTGCAATTCTGTGAACTATAAAATTGTTTCTTGCTGTATGGACCTCCCAGACAAGGTTTTTCTTAAAAAAACTTAACATAAACAAAGAAAATTCATCTCTGGAATATATAATGCTATTTTTTCTAAATAATAGATATACTGTTGTAGATAGTGCAAAAGAAAATGTTTGTATCAAAAAACCTAATTTACCAAAATATACTAAATCCAAACACGGTAATTTTATAATTTTAAATTCTTTCTCTACACCATAATATTCAAATGGATTATCTTTCATTTTATTTAATCTCCTTGGTACGATAAGATCCACATTGAAGCTTTCTTGTACAAAGGCTTCACACATTTTCATTATAGCTACACCATGTGCTTTTTCAGTTGGTATACGAGCATTTGCTATGTATGTTATTTTTTTATGTTGTTTATTTAGCATTTCTTATCTTGTAAAAACGATTAAGCCATTCTGATGTAAAAAATATAAATACTTTTTGCCAGTTTCTTAGATGATATTTCCAAGATATATCTTTAGGCATAATACCTTTTTTCTCAAATCGCATACGATTCCCTTCTATCTGATGTTGTAGATTTTTTCTAAAATCAATCATCTCATTTTCAAAATCTACACCTACGCTATCCGTAATTTTTGAAAGTTCTTTTTTGGGATTATCTATCAAATCTTCATAACGAATACGTATCACACGAGCATCATTAAATCTCCTTTTTATTATTTCTATCTTAATATTCGATAATATCCATTTTAGAAGAAATGGCCAAGAACGTTTATATTTTTTTACATAAGACCACGTATTAGCATATGCGTCCCTTACTAAATGTACAATAATAGGCTCTATCTGTTTACTATTAGAAAGCAACAAAGCACGGTCTATATCCTTTGAGGAATCTACTACTATATTCTTTCCTGATTTATCTATAATCTTCTTATATAATTTCTCGTTATAAGAAATATAATCAATGCTTGAAATCGCATGGTTTTCTGAATCATAATACTTTTCCCCACCAACAATCAAAGACAACTTACCGCGATGTACTTGCATATCACTATCATTTATATCCGTTACAACACTGTTCCAAAATGAACATTCTTTCAACATAGCACCACATGTGCATACAGTATCTGTTTGTTTATTTAATGTATGTATTTCACCAACACCAACTATATTAGAATTACTACCTAACATTAAATCAAGCAATGTAGACCCACAATGACCACTTCCAACTATATAAATAATTTTCATAATGATTATTTAACCTTACATAAATATACTATCTGATGAGCAAACATATTTTTGCATATGTTTTTAAGCCAAGGAGCTAATCCAAATAAAGAAAACCCATTTGACGCATAAACTTTTTCAATATCAATATTTAAGGCATTAAGCCAATCCAAAAAATCTACATGTGACCAAAAGCGAATATGCTCAGATGGATGCATAACCCATTGCGTAAAAAAACGACCTGTAAATAATAAGTGAAATCTATATCTGTAAAAAGCACTATTTGGAATTGTTATTATGAAATATTTTGTATATTTTCTTAGCGCGTTTATTATCTCTTCTGGATTTTTTGTATGTTCTAAAACCTCACTCAATATAATATAGTCAAACATTTCATCAATATTAAATGATGCAACTTCATCTAAATTTAGTTTTACAGCACTTATATCATTTTTTCTATACCCTTCTAGTACTATTTCAGATATATCAGCTACTGATACATCATTCCCATTTTCTTTTAATTTTACAGGTAATAATGAATTGCCACACCCAACATCTAATATTTTTGAATTTTTCTTTATTAATTCACAAATAATAGACTCACGTTCTTTCAATTTTTCACGTATCTTAAATCCTCTTATTTTCCAATATTCATTATAATCAATATTTGAGATATTTCTGAAATCTGGCTTTCTTGTGCCTTCAAAGTAAAACATATATAACATTAAATACTACTAAGTAACTTTTTTACAATAATACTAGGTATTGCATGTCTTTTAAATATACCATATCCATTGTTAGCAATAGTATTTCTTAATATTTCATCCTTATATAACAACATTATTTTATCTGCAATACTTTTAGCATCAGACTTATCACATAATAATATACTTTCTCTATTTACAAATAACTCTTTAATTGCAGAAGTTCCTGCTGTTATTATGGGTTTGTTACATGCAATATACTCATATATTTTATTTGGGATAACCATATCTGTTTTTGTTCCATTACCAAAAATACCTAAACACACATCTGAATTGTTAATATGCATATTCAACTCTTTAAAATCAACCTTGTTAATAAAATCTATATTTCGTACATCTAAATCTTTAGTCAAACCTTGTATTTTTTTATATTCTTGCCCATTGCCTAGTATTCTAAATTGTATATGTTTTTCATCCTCAAGTATCTTTGCTGTACGTACTATATATTCAATACCTTGAAGAGGTATATATGTGCCATGAAAATGTACAATGAATTTTCTATCTATATTTTCTTTTATTGGATAAAATATATCTGAATTAGTTCCAACAAAAACTCTCTTAAACTTTCCTGTCGGCATATTGAAATGTTTAACAAAATATTTTATATGCGCATCTGTATCAAGAAGTACAACTGACGATAACAAGCAAGAATACCAATCTAAAAACCGAAAATATAAAGCTCTTAAACTTATTTTTTTATGTTTCCTTCTATCTTCAATTTCTGAATTATATAATGACAAAAATGCGTCAAAAATTATTTTTTTGCCAAATAAAATCCGTGCAAGCCATACTACTGAGTGTCCTGGGAAAGCAACTATAATATAATCAAAATCTATATGTTTTATCTTTTTATATTCTTTATATAATTCAACATATTTAAAAAATCTGCCATAAATACGAGGATTTACTTTACATTCTACTATTTCATATCCATTCTCTCTAAGCCCTGCAATAAGTACTCGATTTCTTGAATATTCACTATTATAGATTCCAAAAAAACAAACTTTCATATTTTATTTTATATATTCAGATATATTTTTAATAAGAGAGACGACACTTGCTTTCTTTTCTGCTTGAGCAACCAAAAACTCCCCTATTTTATCTAAATCATTATTATTAAATAACGCTTTTATTTTTAAAGATAAATCTTCTGCATCTCTTTCTTTAAATAAAAGAATATCGGAATATTCTACAAAATAATCCCTGAATGCTTCGTTTGACGATAATACTGGTATACCTGATGCCATTGCCTCAAGAACAGCCTTATCAACACCTCCAGTTGGAGTCATATTAACTACAACATCAGAATTGTGATAGCAGCTAACTATATCATCATTAGATACATTACCTCTAAAATTTATAATATCTGTTAATTTGTATTTTGATACTAAGAGTTTAATTTCTTCAAAATAATCAAGATCTAAATCTGTAATAGTAGAACCAACTAAAGTTATACGAAAATCTTTATCCCATATTTCTTTTAAAATTTTTGCAGAATCAATAAGAGTAATAATATTTTTTATTTTTGTAATACGTCCAACATGCAAAATATTTATGACACCACTATTTCTTGTCTTTTTATTCTTAAACTTATTTATATTTATCCCATGTCCCATAACATGAATCTTGTCGCTTTTTAAATTGAAACTTTCTTTTGAGGCAGTGAAAATATTATCTGCTAACCCTGAAGCAATTTTAAGTTTCAAGTCAACATTTCTGTGCGTATACCAAAGACTAATCTTTTTTCTAAAAATCTTCCACAACAAACCACCTAATACAATGTACTCTGGATTCATATGTACAAATACAGCGTCGTAATTTTTACGTTCAGAAATAATATATTTATAGAAACTCCAAACATACCCCAATCTACCAACCCTGCTTTCCTTACCAAGAGATAAAACTTTCACGTTATCTTCCAGATTATATTTACCTTTTTCAAGACAAATTACAGTTACAAATTCAAAACGTTTTGAAAACTCATCTATCCACCCATGAAAAAAACCAAGTATTGAATCATTTTTATCTACTTTTTGTGTGATAATTAAAAGTTTCATATTCTATTTGTCGTTATATTTTTCCCAACTCATCTTGTACTCCTTTAAATAATCTTCTTTCGAAATAGCTACCCTAGAAACTGCCTTTAACGCATCTTTTACTAACAACTCTCGTATTGCTCTGTTTTCTATAGCAAGTACTATTTTTTGTACCATGCATTCAATATCTCCTACGTTACAAATAAGAGCATTGTTTTCGTTTATTATTTCCCCAACAACTCCTACATTTGTTGTAACTATTGGACATTTAGACGACGCTGATTCTATTAGTGTTAGTCCATATCCTTCATAATTTGAAGTGTTCAGGAACAAATCAGCTGTTTTATAATATGAGATTAGATCATCTGACCATGGCTCAAAAACAACATTTGATTGTAGATTATGCTGTGTAGCCTGTTGCATTAATTTTTCACGCTCTGGTCCACTGCCAACTATCACAAGCCCTGTTTTTGGATATTTTTCTTTAACTTTTTTGAATGCTTGCAATGCCAGAGAAATATTTTTTTCTTCTGACAAACGACTCGCCATTAAAATAACAAAATCAAATTGAGGATACTTTTCGTGTAGATTAATATTTGGATTATATGATTTTATATACTCAATATCTGTAAATATTGGTAAAACTATAATATTATTCCAGTTTTTAACTATTTCTGATTTAATCAAAGAATTTTTTATCCTATCTGACACAACTCTGATATTATCTGCCTTTGGTAAAATAAATCTTGAAATCCTTACTCTTATTTTATTTAAAATACTATCTTTCACAAAATACGGCGACAAAAAATCAGTATGAATTTGAATTTGCAGACGAGCTTTTTTTATAAACGCCAAACGCCAACCTACTATTCCAGATTCAAAAGGATCTTGTGCTGTAACTAAATCTACTCCTCCTATTTTTTTACCTATCTTTATCGCATCAAGTATATAGCACCATCTATTTTTAGAATTTGTAGGATATATCCATACATTGTCTGCTATCTTTTCTGTTTTAAGTTCAAGAGAAATATTCGAGAAAACTATTATATGAAGTTCTTTTACTAAACTACCATATAAAGCAACACGTTGTACTGCCTTGCTGTTCTTAGAAAAAAGACTCCTATCTGACCCTATGCTTAAGATTTTCATAGTTGTTTATATATATCTAAAAATTCTAAAGATATCTCTTTGTAAGAATGCGTAAAATTAAAATTTGATATTTTATTTATATTCTCAT
>CAZTTV010000019.1:0-11425 GCA_964616385.1 uncultured Candidatus Saccharibacteria bacterium
ATTCCAATTTTGCTTTTGGATTTCCAGTATCTTCTTTCTTTAAATTCTCAAGTAACTTCAAATCTTCTTTTGCCATTTTTTCAACTTTTTTTATAAGCCCATCAAGAAACAATGAAACTTTCCCAGCACTTTTTGCCATTTTTGTTTCAATTTTAAATTCTGCATGATTTTTATACCCAAGTATTTTTGCATTTAAAGAACGCAGCTCTATCATCTCCTCAAGTAACTTTATGTTCTTTTTCCCACCCTTCTGAAGATTTTTATCCATAAGTTCGCGCCGTTTGTATTCGCATTTTGAATTATTCATAAATGGACCGTGGTCAGGATACTCAAGTGTTACAATATATTTACCACTTTTACTCTTCTTGAGTCCCTTTATGTAGTTTTCTGGAAGACCATTCAATTCTTCTTTTGTTACTTCTATAAAATCCTTGTATTCATTTATATTATTTGAAAAATCACTTGATAATTTTGCCAATCTTTTAAGATTCTTTTTTAATATTTTTCTCTTAGCAACAGACAACCCAAAACCTAACCTTTTGAAACCTACAAGCATATCATCTAAAAGTTTTTTATCTTCTCCTTTCAATTCTTTTGCAGATTTTCCTTCAATAGGTTTTTTATTATCAACATATTCCATAGCAGCTTTATATATTCCCTGATCATGAGCTATGTCAACTAACTCTTTTTCAACTCTATCTATTGCACGCTTTGCCGCACGTCGTACATCACTCATAGGGCTAACTTCCATAAGTATCACTACCAACTGAATATTATCTGCGACATCATAATCAGCAGACTCAATAGCGTAGATTGTATTTTCAAACGTACGTTTCTTTGCGGGGATTTTTTTTATTTCGGCATATTTCTTTCCTATATGCAAAATAAAATCCCTTGATACTTTATCTATATCTTTCGTATTCCATTTTGTCCACGCAAAATCTTTTTTAGTATAAGTAATAGTTTTCATTTATTTAAGCTGCATTTTTATTCCTGTGTAATTCGTCCAATTGTACTTTTGCAAGTTTGTTTTTTATCCATGCATAAAAATTTTCACGTGGATCATCAAGTACATCATAGTCTTCTTTCTTTTTTCTCTCTTCCAAATACTCTTTTAGTTTATAGTGATGTTCATCTAACAATTCTCCATACTCATTTATATCATTTATTGTTGCATCTTTTACTTCAAGCTCAATCAATCTCTTGAAAAGAATTAATTCTTCGTCATTTAAATTTTCAATATCAACAAGTTCAATTTCCATTTTATCGTCTGTATGTATATTAAATCCATCTTTAATCATCTCACTTTCTCTTTCTTCCCTATTTGTTTTTTCTTTCTCACGACGCACATACAAATTTTCTATTAATTCATCTTTCTCTTTTTGTTCTAGTTTGTCTACAGCACCTACACCAACATCTTCATTTTTTATAGATTCATAATTCATAATTATGCTAATAATAGCAAATTTTGAGATTAAACAAAGTATGTATGGTTACATACTTTATAAATTTACGGAGGGTAAGAGATTCGAACTCTTGAAGGAGTTGCCCCCTTACCACCTTTCCAAGGTGGCGCACTAGACCGCTATGCGAACCCTCCAATATAATGCTAGATTCTACATCAGCGAAAGATTTTATACAAACAAGAAAACGAAGTACAGTGGTACTTCGTTTTAAATTCGCACAAAATTATAATAATTTCCTCATCTTATTCGTTACAACAAGTAGAGTTAAAATCATAAAAAATTCAATAGCATCAGCTGCACCTTCTAAAGATATAACGCCTACCATATTCAAGACAGCGATAAATTCTTTCAACCAAAAAAATACAAGAACTAATATTATGGCATTTACCGTCTCTCCTATAACACCGCCAAGTCTTGCAGATATATTAAAGCTTAATACCAATATGACCGTTATAAGTATCAGATTTACTGATTCTACATAAAGTTCAAAAGAATGAACTATATTTTCTCCAGCATTAGCGACGGAAGTATTCAGAAATACGACGACTGCTAAAATTATAGAAGAAAATATAATCATATTTATTAAATTATATTTCCTATAAATTATGTTTGGTAACAAACTATTCATACTTTATATTTTATACAAAATTGCAATGAAAAGAAAATAAAAAGTGTATAAATATATTATTTATTTAGTAATGCGTTTATTCTATCCTCAACAAGTGGGTGCGTCATAAACAATTTTCCGATAAAATTTGAAGCCTTCTTTCCTTTAAAAGGATTTGAAATATACAAATGAGCTGTTGCACGATTCGCTCGTTTCATTTGTGTTGTATCTTTTGATATTTTGTTTAGTGCACTTGCAAGACCTTCTGGGTACCGTGTTAAAAGAGCACCAGATGCATCCGCTAAAAATTCTCTTTTACGTGAAATGGCAAGCTGTATTATTATAGCAACAAGAGGCGCCAATATTGCGAGAACAATGCCAGCAATCATCATTATCAACTGTAACCTACTGTCCCTACTATCCCCACCAGAACCTCCAAAAAAAGACCATCTTAGAAAAAAATCTGATAACAATGTAATAAATCCGACAAGCACAACAACAATTGTTGATATCAAAATATCACGATTACCTATATGAGACATCTCATGAGCAACGACACCCTCAAGCTCTACTTTGTTTAATATATCCAAAAGTCCCGTTGTAACAGCTACAACAGCATGTTCTTTATTACGTCCAGTCGCAAATGCATTTGGAGCAGGGTCATTTATTATATAAACCTTTGGCATTGGAAGACCTGCTGTAATAGAAAGATTTTCTACAATATTCCAAATTTCTCTATACTCTTCTCTTTTTACACGACGAGCACCAGACATTTTTAAAACAATTTTATCAGAATACCAATAACTAAAAATATTCATTAAGACACTAAATATAACTGCAAAATAAAGTATCCCAGGATTATTTAATATAAAACTAAACGCCCAACCTACAAAAATAACGACGACAAGAAAAACCGTCATCAATATCCATGTCTTTTGAATATTTTTATCTTGATTAGTATATAGTGATGCCATAAATTAACTACTTATTATTTTCTCTTGCTAGCTTCCTTAAATCTTGATATTTATCAGCTTCGTCCATAATCTCAGACTTAATTATTTCTTCTAAAATATCTTCTAGTGTAATAACACCTACTACACCACCAAACTCATTCTTGACTACAAATAAATGTTGCCTTGAACGGAGAAAATTATTAAACACGATATCAAGCTTTTCTGTTTCATCTACAAATACAACTTTCTTTTCTACAATCTCCTCAACAGTCTTTCCTTTATTTTTTTCACCGAGTAATTGTTTAATGTACAGTATCCCGACAATTTGATCTTGCGTATTTCTAAAAATTGGAATGCGAGAATAACTTGATTCACGCATAAGATCTAGAAAACTATCACTTATGACTTGCGATGATTCAAACATTTTCACGACAGTTCTTGGTGTCATTACATCTTTTACTAATTTTTCAGAAAAAGTTAAAGCACCTTTAATTATTCGCTCTTCATCAGCATCAATATCACTTTCACCTGCATCTTCATGTTCTTCAATAATTTTCATCAATTCTTGTCTTGAATATATAGTAGACAGCTCGTCACCAAGTGTTTTATTTAAAATCCATGCTATCGGCCAAGATATTGGATATAAAACAAAGATAAATATCCTAACAATTATATACATTTTTGAACCTAGTATAATTGCAAATCTGGAAAATACTGCTTGTGGAATTATTTCACCAAATATCACTATAAGTCCTGTTGCTGTAACGCCTGCTACAATTCCAGACGTAATTGATCCAAGAAAAATAGACAGCGCGGAATTTATAGCAACGTTACCAATTAAGAGTGTGGTCAGCAACAAATTTCCTTGTTTACGTACGATATACACCCTACCTGCATCCTTGTCTCCTAACGACATTTTTCTTTTTAATTCCGACTTATTTAAACCCATCAAACCAAGAGTTAGCCCGGAAAATAAAGCAGAAAAAGCAAGCAATATTATAATTATAAAATAACTAAACATAAATTAAATTTCAAAATTTAAAATTTAACTTCAACAGGCTCTTTAGCTTCTGAGTCGTCATCAATCTCAAAGAATTCCATTTTTGTAAACTTGAACATCCCAGCTATAACATTTTGAGGGAAAGATTGTACTTTAATGTTTAAGTCACGGACGTTTGTATTATAAAAACGTCGTGCTGCCTGAATTTTATTCTCAGTATCAGAAAGTTCACGTTGAAGTTCCAAGAAGTTTTCATTAGCCTTCAAATCAGGATAGCTCTCAGAAACTGCAAATAAAGATTTCAGCGCACCTGTAAGCATATTTTCTGCTTGACCAGACGCCGCAACACCTTGTGCTCCCATTGCCATAGTTCTAGCTTCAGTTACTTTTTGAAATGTTTCTTTTTCATGACTTGCATATCCTTTTACAGTATTGATAAGATTTGGTATAAGGTCATATCGTCTTTTTAACTGTACATCAATATCCGCCCACGCCTCTTTTGTGCGAGTAACTAATTTTATAAAACCGTTGTATATTGCAATAATCCAAAGCACAATAACAACAACGACAGCTAATATAATATATGTGATTGTCATATTTTAAATAAATACTTAAACTCCGATAATCGTAAATTATACCATAGAAATAGCTTATGTTCTAATAAAAAATCGCCTTAAAGCCTTTATTGCCACGGTAATAAGGGCTTTAAATACTTATACGTTCATATAAATATCTATGTATATATTTATATGAAAACTTAGTTGGAAACCGGGTTCCTAAATAAAAAGATTTCTGATCCCTTTTTATTTGCCTTTTTTATTAACTTTGCTATAATACTGCAAATGGAACTTATATCTAATTCACTGCCATGGGTGCAGATTACTCTCTCTGTAATACTAATAATCGTAATATTACTCCAGCAAACCGGTGCTGGTCTTGGTGGTGCATTTGGCGGGTCTGACAGTAGTAGCGGATTTCATACGAGAAGAGGCGCAGAAAAATTCCTTTTTAACATTACAATCATATTATCGATACTTTTTGCTCTATCAGCATTACTAACATTAATAATCTAACGTACGTTATTTTAAGTTTTAACATTACATAACAACAAGATAACCTCTCCATTATAATTTTGTGAACAACAAATTAAACACCAAAACAAAGGGGCGCATAGCTGTGTTCAAAGAAAAATTATCACAAATATTTAATTCTTTTTCAAAAAAAGAACGATTTTTGTTTTTTATACTACTAGGATTATTCTTAATAAGTGGCGTGTCTATACTTTGGAATATAAATAGGTCATTTTTAGTGAAAGTACCTGCAAATGGTGGAACTCTTTACGAAGGAATTGTAGGGACTCCACGTTTTATAAATCCACTACTTGCTATTTCTGATGCTGACAGAGATATGACTTCCCTTTTATACTCAGGTCTTCTGCGGAAAACTACAAGCGGAAAATTGATAAATGATTTAGCAGAAAAATATGAAATATCAAAAGACGAACTTACATACACGTTTACACTAAAAGATAATATATATTTCCATGATGGCACAAAAATAACATCGGATGATGTATTTTTTACTGCAACAAAAGCCCAAGATTCAGTAATTAAAAGTCCAAAAAGGGCCAATTGGGATGGTATTATTGTAAAAAAAATAGATAATAAAACAATAAGTTTTACTCTTAATAGCCCTTATTCTCTTTTTTTGGAAAATACAACCTTAGGAATATTACCTAAGCATGTGTGGGGAGATATAGATCCTGAGCAATTTGGCTTTAGTGACTCAAATATAAAACCAGTAGGTTCTGGTCCATATAAAATAGATGACATAAAGAAAAACTCTTCTGGAATACCGAGATATTATAAATTGTCTCCATTCAAAAAGTGGTCTCTTAAAAAACCATTCATAAGCAACATAAGAGTATATTTTTATTCCAATGAAAAGGCACTGGTAAACGCTCTGAAGAAAAATGAAATAGAGAGTGCAAATGCAATATCACCAAAAATTGTACAAGAACTAAGCAACAGTAATAAATATAAAATACTCCAAGCGCCCCTTCCAAGAGTATTTGCTGTATTCTTTAACCAAAATCAAGCAAGCATATTAACAAACAAATCCGTCAGAAATGCGCTTAATATTTCACTTAATAAAACACGTGTAATAAACGACGTTCTTTATGGATATGGCACAGAGATAAGCTCACCGATACCTCCAGGTTCAATCGGATACATAAAAACAAACGAAACAACATCTACTACTACAACACGGGCAGATAAGGCTATAAACATCCTTACAAAAAATGGTTGGTCTCCAAACAAAGAAGATGGGGTAATGGAAAAGAAAACAAAAAAAGGAACACTGCGACTAGAATTTTCGATATCAACATCAGATGTTCCTGAACTTAAAGATACCGCAGAAATTATAAAAGAAGAGTGGGGTAAAATAGGAGCTAAAATTGACATAAAAATATTCAAACCAGCAGATTTAAATCAAAATGTAATAAGACCTAGAAAATATGACGCCTTATTATTTGGAGAAATTACAGGACACGACCCTGACCTATTTGCATTTTGGCATTCATCACAAAGAAATGACCCTGGTTTAAATATTGCGCTATATGCAAATATTGCCGTAGATAAATTACTTGCTGATGCCAGAAAGACACTTAATCTTGACGATAAACTTTTATATTATAAAAAGTTTCAAGAAGAAATATCAAATGACATACCAGCAGTATTTATATACACACCTGATTTCGTATACATATTGCCTAAAAAAATAAAAGGTATCGATATAGGCCCTGTTACAACCCCGTCTGAGAGATTCTTGGATATTCAAAACTGGTTTATAGAAACAAATAATGTGTGGAAACTTTTCATTAAAAAATAACTGACAAATTTCTATTATAAAAAACAAATAGAAAAATATTTATTAAACTTATTATTAAATTAACAATTAACTAATTAAACATGATAAAGAAAGAAGGTACAAAAAAACAAAGTACCACAATAAAACATACCAGCAATGCAGTAAACAAAGACTCAAGCCAACGAACAACTGTACACAAAGAAAGTAGTTTTCAAAAAACAAATATAAACAAAAATAGCAAATCTCGTTTTAATTCTAGAAAAAGTAATACGGGGTCTAGAAAAAACAGTAATATGCATAGGGCAAGACCTCCATATCATAAAAAAACAAATATAACCCTAAACATACCACCGGCTGGAGATAATGTTAGATTAATCCCGCTTGGAGGTGTTGAGGAGGTTGGGAAAAATATGATGCTTTTGGAACACAAAGACAGTATCATTGTTATTGATGTCGGTTTTCAATTTGAAGAAGAAACTACACCTGGAATAGACTACATACTTCCAAATACAAAGTATCTAGAAGAAAGGAAGGATAAAATAAAAGCGGTCATAATAACACATGGACATTTGGACCACATCGGTGGAATACCATATATTATGGATAGAATAGGAAATCCGCCTATTTACACACGCAACCTAACTTCTTTAATGATAAAGAAGAGGCAAGAAGAATTTAAACATCTTCCAACTCTTGATATAAATATAGTAGAACCTGGAGATACTATAACCATGGGAGATTTTTCAGTTAATTTTTTCCCAGTAACACATTCAATACCAGACGCAATGGGAATTTCTGTAGTAACCCCTCTCGGAAATGTAGTTATCACTGGAGATTTAAAACTAAATCATGTAAACGAAGACCCCACAGACAAAGAAAAGAAAACTTGGGGCGACGTTGGAAAACAAAACAATCTACTTTTCGTTGCAGACTCCACTAATGTTGAACGACCAGGATTTTCTATAACAGAAGCCCATATACATAAAAATTTGGAAGAAATAATAAAAAATATTCATGGAAGAATAATTATTGGTACATTTGCATCACAGTTTGAAAGAATGCTCAAATTAATTGAAATAGCTCTCAAATATAACAAGAAAATTATTACAGAAGGGCGTAGTATCAAAACTAATATAGAGATAGCAAAGAGAGCAGGACTTCTTAAAATAAAAGAAGGGGCAATAATACCCGCAGAAGATATAGATAAATACCCAGCAGATAGAATTTTTATACTTGCGACAGGGGCACAAGGAGAAGAATTTGCTGCATTAAACAGAATAGCGAACAAGAAGCACAAATATATAAAATTTACAGAAAGAGATACTATAATATTATCATCATCAGTAATTCCAGGTAATGAAATAAGCGTACAAAGACTTAAAGACAACTTATATAGACATAATATCCACTTGATACATTATCGTGTATCAGACGTACACTCAACAGGTCATGGGAACGCTGGTGAGCTTACATGGATAAATAAACAAGTAGGAGCAACATTCTTTATGCCTGGATATGGATATCACTCCATGCTACGTGCTCATGCACAAACAATAGAGGAATCTGGATTCCCAAAAAAGAATATAATAGTGCCAGATAACGGGACTATTATAGAGTTTGATAAAAATGGGATGAAAATATTAAAAGAAAAAGCTCCTTCAAGTATAATGATGGTTGATGGCTTTTCTATTGGAGATGTACAAGAAGTTGTTTTAAGAGACAGGCAAATGCTTGCACAAGATGGTATGTTTGTAATAATAGCGATTGTTGATCTTAAAACAGGTAAATTACGTAAATCTCCTGATATAATATCAAGAGGGTTTGTATACTTAAGAGAGTCTCAGGAACTTTTACGTGAGGCAAGATTTGTAATCAAAAAAACTGTTGAGGGAACTCTTGTTGGTATGCACCCAATAGATTTTGATGACGTAAAAAGTAAAGTTACAGACGATTTATCTAGATTCTTACTTAAAAAAACAGACAAAAGACCGATTGTAATACCTGTTATGATAGGAGTATAGAAATAAATTACTAAACCAAACCATATGAAAGAAAACTTTATAAAAAATAAACAAATATATGCACTGTACATATTAGGATTTTTATTTTCTGTTCATGTCGCCCTACCAGCATACATAAATTCTACTTTTTTAAGTAATTTTGCGCCTGAGAGATTTGTTGGGATATTATATACGATAGGTTCTCTTTTGACGATATTGGCATTTGCATTTATGCCATATGCATTAAAAAAATTCGGTAATTTCCGAATAATGTTTACTCTTGCTATTTTGGATATTTTATTTTTATTAGGAATGGCAACTTTTAAAACAGCCTTGCTTTTAGCACCAATATTTGTAATTAAACTCATTTTTATAAATCTTCTATACTTCAACTTTGATGTATTTTTGGAAAGTGATTCAAAAGATGAAAATACTGGTGGAATACGTGGTATATTTCTTACAACAATGAACATAGCATGGGTGGCTTCGCCCATGATAGCAGGGTACATATTGACAAATGGTGATTATTGGAAAATATATATCACAGCTGCATCATTTATGACAGTATCGACATTGATCTTGCTGTATAATTTTAGAAATTTCAAAGACCCTGTATACGAAAGAATTCCATTTTGGAAAACATTTCTGCAAGTTTGGAATAATATAAATATTTATAAAATATTTATTTCTAGTCTAATTTTGAGATTCTTTTATTCATGGATGATAATTTATACACCAGTATATCTACATGATAAAATTGGTTTTGAATGGTCTACTATAGGAACTATATTCACAATAATGCTTTTGCCTTTTATACTTTTTGAAATTCCAGCTGGAAAACTAGCTGATTCAAAATGGGGAGAAAAAGAGTTTTTGAGCATAGGTTTTATAATAATGGCATTAGCTACCATGACATTAGCATTCATAACAAGTACAAATTGGATGATATGGGCACTAGTGTTATTCCTAACACGAGCAGGAGCAAGCTTGGTCGAGATAATGACGGAAACATATTTCTTTAAACAAATAGACGGTGGAGATGCAAATATAATAGGATTTTTTAGAGACACTCGTCCTATGGCATATGTCATAGCACCTGTATTTGCTTTTATATTCCTAACTTTTTTCGAGCAAAAATATCTATTCTTAATACTTGGAGTAATTATACTTATTGGTCTTAAATATAGTCTTACACTAAAAGACACTCTGTAGTCTATTGGTTAAAAAGTATTAAAACGTTAGCAATTTTATCTTTTTATTCCAAAAATATACAATACAATACCCGAAACAACTCCTGTTATTACAGGTGAGACTAGATTATTTAATATATCTTTATATATATTTCCTAAATCAATAAAATATAATATGAGTATCGCGGTTGGAATACCTGCGAGTATAGGATATATACTGTGAGCAAACTGCTCTTTGGTAAAAGACAAGAAAACAGTTTTACCTTTTTTTCTTTTTTTTCGTTTCATTTATTATAATATTATCATATATATTAAAATATTGGTAAAAGAAATTTAAAAAACCCGCTAAAGATTGTGAATATAATTTATATTCTATCCTTAGCGGGTTTGTAGTAATCAAATTACTAAACAACACCTACAATACGGTTAAATGATTGTGGTGCTTTTATGACTTTTGAGGTCAAGGTCTGTCCATTTTTATAGAAACTTACGCCGAATACACCGACAAGACCAAGTCCAATTGAAATAATTAGCATCAACAAAACTACGCCAACAGAAATCCGTTTTAGCTTAAGCATGTCTTTTTTAGACATTTTTGCCTTTGCGCTATTTTTAGATTGCTTGCCATTCTTCCCCTTAATAGACATGGAATAATTCCTCCTAGATAAAGACATTAATATAACAGTAAACATATCATTCTAACTAATCATATCAACATAATTCAAACTTCTTATCTTTGATATATTTAATTACAATAGAACCAACATAACTATACATATATAGCTACTGACTGTCAACAATCGTACAGTATCACAAAAGCTGTATTTTTATATACACACTACCTAAAATAAATGGACTAAAAGAAAATGTTATATATAAATCTCGCAAATATATCAACGTTAGGACCATACACGATAGAAGCGCCAAGGGCTCCTGTAATAGTAATTGCAATAAGACCAATCAAAGCGATTATTGGAGAAAATCTTATAATAAATCTAACCAACACTGGTAAAAATACTATTCTTTGAATAAATACAAATTTATTTTCTAACCTTAACCATTCATATAAATATGCAACAGCAAGAATTGTAAATACTGTCGTAGTTATTACTGCAAATGTTGAGTGTGTTTCAACAAGATTAGACAATTGCGTTCTACTATTTTCAAAAAATTCCCCTGCTAACTCACCTGTACCAGATGCAGCAAAAGCTGACAGTGTACCTAATATCAAAAGGATTGCCTTTGTATAAAACAAATATGGCAACTTTAATATTTTTTTAAACCGTATAAACTCAATCAATGAGTAAATAACCAAAAGACCTATTGGAAAATGAACAA
>CAZTTV010000020.1:0-11056 GCA_964616385.1 uncultured Candidatus Saccharibacteria bacterium
TAGAGTCTTCTTTTATTTGTGAGTGTATATCGTTTTTACAATCTTCTTCAACCTCATGGGTATGTTTCCATCGTAAAAATTTTTCTAATATAAAAAAAGAAACTATTCCTAGAAGTATATATAAAGATGCACTGGTGGTATTTTTTGCTTTTTCAAATAGTTCAGGAATAAGATGAATTATTGCATCTCCTAAAAGTGCTCCAACAGAAACACTTACAAATATAAAAAGGATCTTATTAAGTTTACTAGTCTTGATTGATGCTATGGATAATCCAATAAGTGAGATTAAACTTATTATAAAAACACTACCTATGGCGTATATGTAAATTTCATTCATGATTGGTATTGTATATGGCAAAATATTTTTTTACAACTATTTTATATTAGATTGTACTTAGTTTGTTATTTTATTATAATATATTTAAGTTATTAGGTTAATCTTATTAAAATGGAAAAATTTAAAAATACTCTTGCTGGCGTTGGTATGGTTGGTTTAGGATCTGATATGGGAAGTCTATCGTTTGACTGGAGTAATTGGGTTACAACAGTACTATTATGGGTACTTATGCTAGTTGCTATATTTGCCATTGCAAAATATATTTCTAAGAAATAATATATATTTTGATTATAAAAGAGAAAATACCGTGTATTGTACGGTATTTTTATTTTGGCTAATTATGTTGGTAGTAGCATATTTATGATTGACAGAGCATGTTATATGTGCTAGGGTCTATATAGGTTTTAAATAATATACGTAGTTCATTTTACAAAGAAAGAAGGAGAAAAACATGAATATAAAAGTCATTGTGACTCATAAACTTGCACACCTGGATGACCACTTTGCAATATGGCTTTTAAAAACATTTGGAAATGACAAGTTTCCAGATATAGGAAAAGCTAGAGTTGAATTTGTCGGCAAACTGTCGGCAGATTTTAATACCAATAAGTATCCCGATAGGTTATTTGTTGGTATAGGAAATGGGATGTTTGACGAGCATCCAGATCCGTCGAAAAATATTGAAGGGAAAAAAGGTGAGTGTGCCTCAACCCTTGTGGCAGAATATTTGGAGGTTGATAATGTTAAACCAATCGTTCAAATGCTCGAGGAAGTTAGACGAGATGATCTTGAGGGTGGAGGAAGTGTACTTTCATTGGCTAAAATCATTTCAGCGATGAAGTTGTACGAGTCTGATTTCAAAGTTATGTATTGGGCGTTTGCTGCTTTTGATGCAAAATATCAAGAACAGCTCGATTTCTTTACTGCAGATGAAGAATTCAAAAAGGCAAAAGTTTATCATGTAAATAAGCACTTGAGAGGCAAGACTCTCAAGTTGAGTATTGTTTCTGTAGCATCGGATAGCAAGCAGGTCAGTCGATTTACAAGGCATAAACATCGCACAGCAGTTTTTATTCAAAGGAATTCAAGTGGGAATGTTCAGATTTTTTTTGATAAATCACAGATATCACAAAGAGAAGCTGATGAGATTGTAAAGGTTGTTCGTATTTATGAACAATTATCAAAAAAAGATCAGCCCATTGTTTGTGATGTTAAGGAGTTATCGAAAGAAGGGTCCATTAAGGGGTCTGAAAAATGGTACTATCCTAGTGGTTGGTATGGGATGTTCAATGGAAGTCTTACTCATGAGAAAGACCCAACTAACCTTTCTCTTGGGGAGTTGGTTGAAGCTGTTCAGATTGCATTAGGCAATAAATACTTTCCACGAGATGTTTCGTCGGACTGCATGGAAGGGACTTGCAAGCCAAATGGTTGTGTGTTTTCTAAGTTCAAACTTGGAAGATGTAGCAAGATGCAATCATCAATGAGTAAAGGTAAAAAAGACTTTGCTTTTGCTGGTTAAGTTTTCACCCGTCACATATATATGTGACGGGTTTTATTTTTGACTCACGACAAGAGATAGGTTCAGATTATTTGACTTTTTGTACAGATAGGAATACTATATACAAATCAGACGAATTGCCCAGTTGGGCGGTTTTTTTAAGGAAAAATTTGTATAATACAGCATAATCATGAAATTATTTAGTTATATAAAAGAAGTAAAGGGAGAGTTGAAGCATGTTAGTTGGCCTACAAAAAAGCAGGTTATCTATTTCACGACTATCGTTATATTGATATCTTTATTTGTGGCATATTTTTTGGGATTTTTTGACCTAATTTTTACAAAACTTCTAAATTTATTTATTGATTTAAATATTAAGAATTAAGTTATTTATGGCAAAACAAGAAACACAACAAGGAAGAAATTGGTATGCAATCCACACATACGTGGGTTATGAAAATGCTGTACAGAGAAATCTTAAACAAAGAATAGAATCTTTAGGAATGGAAGATAAGATTTTTAATACAATAGTTCCAATTGAAAAAAAGATTAAAATAAAAGGTGGTAAAAGAGTTGAGATGGAAGAAAAAATTTATCCAGGATATGTACTTGTTGATATGATAGTTACAGATGAATCTTGGTATGTTGTGAGAAACACACCACGAGTTACAGGTTTTGTGGGGGCTGGTATTTATCCAGTACCACTGCAAAAGAGTGAAGTTGATATGTTGTTTAGTAGAATGGAAGATAAGGACGTTAAGCATACTATCGATTTCCAAATTGATGATCCGGTAGTAATAGTAGATGGACCGTTCAAAGAATTTGAAGGTAAAGTAAACGAAATTGACGAAGTAAGAGGTAAGATAAAAGTTCTAGTGTCTATGTTTGGAAGAGAGACACCTGTTGAACTTGATTTTTTACAGCTTAAAAAAATGTAGTTCAATATTTGACATTTAACGATTAAACATTAGTATTATCTCATTATGGCTAAGAAAGTAGAAAAGAAAATAAAAGTTCAGGTTATGGCAGGGAAGGCAAACCCAGCGCCACCTTTAGGACCAGCATTGGGACAGGCTGGCGTTAATATTGGTGAATTTGTAAATCAATTCAACGATAAGACAAAAGACATGGGAGGAGATTTGATTCCTGTTGAAATATCAGTTTACGAAGATAGAAGTTTTAGTTTTGTATTAAAAACACCTCCAGCATCTAGTTTGATTATAAAAGCAGCTGGAATAAAGAAAGGCTCTGGTAAGAATACTACAAGTAAAGCGGGTTCTGTAACAAAAGCTCAGATTAGAGAAATTTCTGAAAAAAAGATGGTAGATTTAAACGCAGCAACTCCTGAAGCAGCAGATAAGATAATAGAAGGAACAGCACGAAGTATGGGTGTTGAAGTAAAATAGACTATTTTCTCGAAAATTTAAAAAACAAAGTCTTGTTTAGTCAAGACTTTGTTTTTCTTTGTAATATGTTAAAAATGAGTTAGATTTGTATATTGATAAATATAATAAAACAAAGGAGAATCTGGTGGTTATAGAAACAGGTATTTTTGGGAATGAAACAAATTTCAAAGATAGATACATATCAGACTACAAACAACTTGGCATGTTTGTGGAAGCTTGTAAAAATATTGGACTAAAAATAGCTTTGGTCTCAGGTTCATGGGATATGCTTCACATAGGACATCTCAAATATCTAGAAGTAGCAAAAAATGAAGGCAACATACTTATAGTTGGTATTGATAGCGATGAGAAAATTACAAAACGAAAAGGTCCAAATAGACCAATCGTATCTGAGAGTGAACGAATGCAAATGCTTGCTCATTGTAGGAGTGTAGATGTTATCGTTTTAAAAAAATCAACAGATTCAAAACTACGTCTTCTCAAGTTGGTTAGACCAGATGCTCTTATCATTTCAGAAACAACTAAACATAATAAATCTAGATTATGTGAAATGAAAAAGTATTGTGGGAAGGTAGTTTTGTTGAAACCACAGGCAAAAACTAGTACAACTGCGAAATTACGAAAGTTACATATAAATGGAGCAAGTCAATTTGCTGGAAAACTATCAGACCAAATAACTCAATTGATAGAGATATCACTAAAAGAAATGTAATGGAGTATGTTATGAAAAAAGTTTTAATTGCTTATGTTCCAGTATTGCATAATGGATACTTGAAACTATTTGAAGATAAAACTTTAAATATAGACACTTTGTATCTGGTTGGAGAAAATATAATATCTGATATTAAAGAAATGGATTATTTGAAACGCAAAGATTCATTAAGAGCAGTTAATTCTATTCAAATGAAAAAAGCTATTGAGTCACTCGGGCTTTTTAAGCAGGTTTGTATACTTGACGATAGTTTAATTAATGAACTGCACTCAGGAGGTGTCAGTGTTGTTATGCCGAATGAAGATATATCGTACGAAATCATAGATAGATATCTCAGTGATGTTGATGTAAACATTAAGTCTATATTTCTACGTTGGAATCGTAACAACATTTTAGAAAAAAAATCTGTTGAAGCTCATAGTGTTACTTCATTGTCAGAACTTGAAACAAATATGATGAAGTATGCTTTTGAAGAGAGTAAGAAAAGTTTTGATTGGTGGAGACAAGTTGGGGGACTTATTTTAAGAAATGGTTACCCTGTTCTTGTTGCTCACAATACGCATCTACCATTTCCTCAGTCACCAGCTACTAATGGGGACCCTCGAAGTATTTTTAAGAGAGGTATTCATTTTGAATTATCAACAGCAGAGCATGTAGAAGCGACTCTTATAGCTGAAGCTGCTAAGCTTGGTATATCTACTGATGGATTAGATCTTTTTGTTACTGATTTTCCATGTCCTCCTTGTGCAAAAATTATAGCGCGTTCTGGTATTAAAAGATGTTATTTTGGTAGAGGGTATGCTGTTTTGGATGGAGAATCTGTGCTAAAAAATGCTGGAGTAGAACTTATATTTGTTGATACACAAAATTAACCCCATTTCGTATATACGAAATGGGGTTTTATTTATTTTACTTGTTTGTACCCAAGCGAAACTTTGAGTTTTTCGCTATTCTTGTCTAGGGAAGAATCTCCCGCAATAAGTTGAGCATGAATATGTTCTATCGTTCCACAAGTATGATTTGTGTTGCCGAAACGCATAAAAAATGCGCCACCGTCAATCTTGTAATGTTTTTCAGACCAAGAAATCATATAAAGTAATTCATTGAATGCATTTTCATCAATTTCGCTTAACTTGGTCGCGTGCCTTTTGTACACTATCAGTAAGTGTAGTGATGTTCCATCATATGGAGCAAAATTTTCTGTTAATATCCACCAGACACCATTCTTTATAATTAGTTTTGTGTGATATCTAGAAAAATTCTCAATACAGAATGGACAAACACCATCTTTTTTGATTTTTTCCATTACTGCTTTTTGAAAATCAGTGCGAGAGTGACTCAGATTTATATGCCTAGACTTATTGTCTTTGGCTTTTTCATAAATTATCATTTCGTAGGGATACTCATCCTTTTCACTTTTTGGGGCATCTGTTTTTTTAACTAGATGCCATTCTTTTTCAAAATCACATTTTGGGAAATATGTATCACCATTTTTATCATAGGAAACTAGGGTTAAATAAAATCTGGTAGCATGCATAAGAGCAAGTTTGTATATTTCAGCTCCTCCTATGATAAATATTTCTTCATTCCCACAAACATCTATATTTGAAGATTTATTGATTGCATCGTCTATTGACGATGCAATTATACATCCATCCGCAATATAGTCATTTTTTCTAGTAATAACAATATTCGTTCTGTTTGTTAACGGGTGTCCAATTCTTTTTATGATAGATTCATAAGTTTTTCTACCCATTATTACAGGATGGCCTTTTGTGATTTTTGCAAAGTTTTTTAGATCACTTGGTAAGTACCAAGGCATTTCACCATTTTTACCTATAATCCATTTTGGTGACATTGCTACAATAATTGAAATTTGTCTATTCATTGTAGTATTAATTCCTCTCTTATATTGCAACTGGAATATTTTTTATTTCCGGATGCGGTTCATAATCTTTGATAGTAAAATGTTCTTTTCTAAAATCAAATATGTTTATGATATCCTCATTTATGTTTACTGTAGGTAAACATTTATTTTTTCTTTTGAGTATTTCTTTGACATGAGGAACTTGATCTACATATATATGAGCATCAGAAAACGTGTGTATAAATTCACCTGGCTCATAGCCAGTAGATTGTGACAGCATAAGCATTAAGGCAGCATACTGTATCATATTTGCTGGAACTCCGACTGCAATATCGGCAGACCTTTGAAACATATGTAGATGTAGCTTATCATTTAGTATCCTTATATGAATCCAACCATGGCATGGTGCTACTACAACTTTTTGTATTTTCCCTGTACCTCTGCCTACGTATTGAGGTATCCATGGCGTAACAAAATGTGTTCGTAAATGCGGGAATTCTCGTATTTGTTCAACTAAATGTTTGAATTGATTAAATCCAATATTTTCAGAGTCGTTATTAATCGGAAAATTATGAAATGCTGCTCCGTATGAACCAGGGCCAAGGTCTCCTGTTTTTAATCTACGTTTTTTACATTTTGCTTCTGTACCCCATGGCTTCCACCAATGACATCCAAATTTTTCTAGATCTTTGAGCGTCCTAGCTCCATTTATAAATGCACATATTTCACCGATGGATTGATTCCAAAAGCTTTTAATATTTCGTTCTGTAATAACAGGAAATCCATTGCTAAGATCAAATCGCATGGAATGTGGAGCCATTAACGTTATTGCGTTAACTCCTTGTTGGCTTTGTGCCTCAACTCCATATTCAAGTACTTCCCATAAAAGCATCTTATACTGGTTGTCAGGTATTCTTTCGTCAAATGGTTTATAGATATTTCTCATTAGTTTTCTCCTTTGTTTGTAAAATAACACAATTCTGAATAAACAGTATCATTTATATAAATATAGTCAATAATATTATATTTTTTGATAAAAATGTTAATATGATTATTAATGTTAAAAATAAAGATAAATGTATTAAATAGTGGTGCAAAAGTTCCATCGTATGCACATATAGGTGATGCTGGTATGGATTTGTACTCATATTCAGAAGAAATACTAAAACCAGGCGATAGATTCAAGGTAAATACTGGTATAGCCATGGAGATTCCAGAAGGCTTTGTCGGTCTAATATGGGATAAAAGTGGGGTTGCAATGAACAGCGGTATAAAAGTTATTGGAGGTGTAGTAGATTGTGGGTATAGAGGAGAAATAATTGTTGGTGTTATTAATTTATCAAAAGAAGATTTTATAATTAAACAAGGGCAAAAGATAGCCCAGATGATTATACAGAGAAAAGAAGAGGTTGAAATTGAGGAAGTCCAAAAATTAACCGATACTTCACGTGGGGAGGATGGTTTTGGCAGTACTGGTATATAATTAATTTTAGTGTGCTAAAATTAGTTAGTAATATGATTAAAATAGAATTAGAGAATATAATAAATAAAATTATCACTAAAATGGAGTTAACTTCTGTGGGTTTTGTTGTTGAACATCCAACTGATACGAAAAATGGAGATTATTCTACAAATATAGCTATGGTTTTAGCTAAAAAAGCTGGAGTTAATCCAAAAGACTTGGCAGAAAAAATCAAGAACGAGCTTGAAAAGCAGGACAATGAAATCATTGAAAAGATAGAAGTTGCTGGAGCCGGTTTTATAAATTTCTATCTTAAGACGCAGATCTTTATAGAAAATATAGAAAATATTTTGAAGGAGAAAGATAAATATGGGTCAAATAAATTACTGAACAATAAGAATGTAATGATTGAGTATACTGACCCAAATCCTTTTAAAGAATTTCATATAGGGCATCTTATGAGCAATGCTATTGGTGAAGCATTGTCTAGAATTTTAGAGTTTAGTGGAGCAAAAGTTATTAGAGCAAATTATCAAGGAGATATTGGGCTTCATGTTGCAAAAGCAATTTGGGGAATTGAAAATTTAAATATAAAAAAAATAACAAGTGAATCTTTAGGCAAGGCCTACTCAGCAGGGGCAATGGCATATAAAGAGAATAAAGATGAAATAGATAAATTAAATAAGATAATATACGATCAATCAGAAGAGAAAATAAATAAAATCTATAACGATGGCAGAAAGATAAGCCTTGAACATTTTGAAGAAATTTACAAAATATTAGGAACTAAATTTGATGAGTACTTTTTTGAAAGTGAAGTCTGGGTAAATGGTAAAGACATTGTTATGGAAAATATGGAAAAGATTTTTGAAAAAAGTGAAGGAGCAATAGTTTTTAAGGGAGAAGAGTTTGGTTTGCATACCCGTGTATTCATAAATAGAGATGGATTACCAACATACGAAACTAAAGAGTTAGGTTTGGTTGAAAAGAAATTTGATAAATTTAATCCTGATATTTCTATTTCTATTTCGGGGAATGAAATAAATGAGTATTTTAAAGTATTGCTTAGAGTTATGGAATTAGTAAATCCATTGTGGGCGTCAAAAACAAAACATATTTCTCATGGGATGCTCCGTTTTTCAGAAGGTAAGATGTCTTCTAGAACAGGAGATGTTATTACAGGGAAGTCTCTTATAGAAGATATTTCATCTTTGTCTTATAATAAAATAAATCAATCAGAAATTACAGACAAAGAAAAAAAAGTATTATCAGAGCAGATTGCTGTAGCTGCAATAAAATATTCTATTTTAAAACAATCTACTGGGAAAAATATAATTTTTGATGTAAATAAGTCTATTTCGTTTGAAGGAGATTCAGGCCCGTATTTACAATATTCATTTGTTCGAGCGAAGTCTATTCTAAATCAATCTTATAAAAAGCCGTCTTTAGAAAATATCCCCAATACAATTACAAATCTAGAGAAGATTTTACAGAAATTCCCAGAAGTTGTTTTGCGAGCATATAATGAATATGAACCACATTATATTTCAACTTACTTAATAGAACTTGCAAGAGAGTTTAATTCATATTATGCAAAAAATAAAATAATTGGTAGTGAAGATGAAAATTACAGACTCGCTGTTGTTTCTGCTGTTTCTGTTGTTTTAAAAAATGGATTATGGATTTTGGGGATAAATGCTCCAGAAAAGATGTAGGTATGTACATTTAGTTTTTTTGTGTTATTTTATATATAGATGAGGCCGAATGTTTAATAAAGGAATATATTATGGTTGATATATGGGTTACAGATATTCTTAGTGTAGATGATGCTAGAAAGGTAATAAAAGAACAAAATTTGTCGTTTCCTATTAAAGTTGCAACATCTTGTGGCTGTATATGTAATAGCGGCGAAGAAATGTTTATTCACGAAGCAGATTTTGATAATGAAATAAATAGAGCTATTGAGCTAAGTCCATCAGGTAGGATATCTTTTCTACTCAGGGAATAGGTAAAATACACAGGATTCGTTCTGTGTATTTTTTTGCAAGAGGTCATAAAAGTGGTAATATTGCTAATATATGAAAGACTTAAATAATAATGACAACAAGCCAGATGCTGTTAAAAAAGAAGAAGAAATTCTTAAGTTTTGGAAAGATAATGGTATTTTTAAAAAAACATTAGAAAAAACAAAAGATGGAAAACCCTTCGTTTTTTATGACGGGCCTCCTTTTGCAACAGGGTTACCTCATTATGGGCATTTACTTGCTGGTACAATTAAAGATGCAATACCAAGATATCAGACCATGAAAGGTAGATTTGTAAGACGAAAGTGGGGGTGGGATTGTCATGGTCTACCGATAGAAAATTTAATAGAAGAAGAACTTGGGTTAAAAAATAAAAAAGATATTGAAAAACTTGGTGTAGGAAAATTTAATGAAGCAGCCAAAAGTTCTGTTTTGAGATATGATTCAGATTGGAAAATTCAAGTTCCTAGAATGGGACGGTTTATTGATATGGAAGCTGGGTATAGAACAATGGACTGGACTTATAGTGAATCAATCTGGTGGGCATTTAGTGAGTTGTTTAAAAAAGGTCTTATATATGAAGGGTATAAATCAATGCATATATGTCCAAGATGTGAAACAACACTTGCCAATACAGAAGTATCTCAAGGGTATAAAGATATTACAGATATTTCTATAACAGCAAAGTTTGAGCTTTTAGATGAAGATAAAACTTTCGTATTGGCATGGACAACTACTCCATGGACGCTACCTGGGAATGTTGCACTGGCAGTAGGGGAAAGTATTTTATATGTTGAAGTTTTGTTTGAAGATGAAAAATTTATTATCGCTAAAAGTCTTGTAGAAAAAATATTTGAAGGGAAGGAATATAAAATTATTAATGAACTAAGTGGAAAATCTCTTGTAGGTAAAAAATATAAACCTGTATTTGATTATTATTACAAATCTGATATTGAAAACAAAAATAATGGATGGAGTATATATTCTGCAGATTTTGTAACGACAGAAAGTGGTACTGGGATTGTTCACATTGCTCCTGCATTTGGTGAAAATGATATGGACTTTGGTAAGAAATATAACTTGCCGTTTGTTCAACATGTTGGCATGGATGGTATATTTAAAGATGAAGTTTCAGATTTTTCTGGTATGTATGTTAAGCCAAAAAATAATACACAAGAAACTGATATAGAAATAATAAAGTATCTAGCACATAGAAATATGCTATTTAGTAAAGAGAAAATAGTTCATTCATATCCACATTGTTGGAGATGCGATACACCACTTTTGAACTACGCGACTGGTTCTTGGTTTGTTAGAGTAACAAAACTTCGCGACAAACTTGTTTCAGAAAATAATAAAATAAAATGGATACCAGAATCCATTGGCAAAGCTCGTTTTGGTAATTGGTTGTCTGACGCACGAGATTGGGCTGTATCGCGAACAAGGTTTTGGGGAGCGCCAATCCCAGTATGGAAATGTAAGAAATGTGATGAAATAAAAGTCATTGGTTCTGTAGATGATATAAAAAGTAATGTTAAAAAATCTGGTAATAAATATTTTGTAATGCGACATGGCGAAGCAGATCATAACGTTAAAAACATAGTAAGTTCTAAGGCAGATAACCCACATCATCTTACAGAAAAAGGAGAGAGTGGTGTTAAGTTAACATCTGAAAAACTTCTTAATAAAAATATAAATAAGATTTTTGCGTCACCTTTTGTACGGACAAGAGAGACCGCGGAGATTG
>CAZTTV010000021.1:0-9978 GCA_964616385.1 uncultured Candidatus Saccharibacteria bacterium
GTGCCCTCGGTAGGAATCGAACCTACATTACGGCCTCCGCAAGGCCGCGTCCTATCCGTTGAACGACGAGGGCAGGGAAGTTAACTCATTGAATGTATCATAAAACTACAATATTTGAAACTCTGATTTTCAAGAAATTAATTTTTATCTTCTATATAAAATCACCCAACCAGCTAGTGGTTGGGTGATTATTTTTCTGAGCAACTTTTTACAGTTACTTCTGGGTCTTTTCTGGGAAAAAAGCTATTGCTTCTTTAAGACTGATTTTTTCATCTTCAACTTTATCCATAAGTTCTTCAAAAAACTCGTTTACTCCCTTCTCGAATATTGCTTGGTCACTCTTTTCAAATCTACATTCAGAATTATTGCTCACGGTATTCTCCTTTTTGAGACACTTATTTTTCATTACCTCTTATAAGTATACAATATTCATGTAGAAAAGTCAATATTTGAAAAACTCTTAAATTAACACAGTGATTAATTTAAGAGTTTCTGGGGTTTGACTTTTGTGTTGATATACTAAAATCCTAAATATTCCATTATGATATCAGCGAAGGATTCATGATGTTCTTCTTCGTCTAAAAATTCTGATAGAAATTCATGCAAAAATTCATAGTCTATATCATTTGAAAGCGGAATTATTATATGAGGCATTAATATTTTTTCTGATTGAAATACAAGTTTTTTATCGTCATCTTTTTCTCTTATCCAGAAAGATTCTATTGTTGAATATGGATAGAGTGTATCTTCTATAACAACACCCCTTCTATTTATTTCAAAATTAATCTCCTTAGGTTTCCTAACTGCATACATTAATAACGTAAAAGCTCCTAATAGTATAAAAACAGCGAATAGAATATTTCCATAAATAGCAGAAATTATGGCAGAAGCGATTGCGATAACACCAACAGCCCAAAACCAGTCAATGCTTTTATTCCTATGTTCATATTCATGTGCTTTCCAGCTTATTTTTTGAGGTTCCATTGTCTTTAGTATATTAAATATAAATACACTATACAATAATATTTGTTGATAATATTATTTTACTATTTTAAATTCTTTTTCAACTGAGTTTTTATAACCTTCTATGTCTACCTCAAGCTTGTAGGTGCCTGAATTATTTAAGATTATATTTGACCAAGGTAAAAATGATGTTCCGCTAAGTTCATATGGTTTGAGTATTATTTCTTTTGCATTTTCACATTTAACAATACTTGAACGAGCTTTTAACTTAACCCATTTGTTATTTTTATATTCATATATCTCAATAGGTTCCCATGGGCATTCGTTTTCTATAAATAAAGTTTTTTCAGTTTTGTTTTGTATTGCAAAAAATATTTCCTCCCCAATTTTGTATTCATCTTTAGATGTTATTATTGAAATAGATTCATTTGGCAGAGTTTTTTTGTATACTCTTGTCATTTTAAAAATATCGTGATAGTTTTTTTCTAAATAGTCACTTATTATTTTTGTTTGCAAAATGAACACAAATATAAGTATCGCGAGTGTTGTGTAAATTATAATTTTAGTAGTTTTATTCATATTTCTTTTATTTAATAATTCTAAGCGATATCCGATAAGATGTTAATATGAGAACTATTAATCCTGTAGTCCAGTACATAAGTTGTACCCATATGAGCGTAGAATCGGTACCAGTGTATATTCCATGTAAAAACAGAAGTATAAAGGTTGGGTATGTTAAGTAATGTAATAATCTCCATAGTTTTGGCATTTTTGTAAAATATAAAAGTGATGTGATTATAATACCTAAAAATATGTAAAAACCAATAATACCCATACCTACATATATACTTTTAAAATCTGAATAAAAGGGTATTAAAATATCTGCAATAGAAAATTGTAAAAATTCGTCAAATAATATTGATATCAAATGTATTGCAATAGAAACAGAAAGTGATATTCCAAATAATTTGTGCGTTGACCACGCATTTCCTGGAGACATTATTTTATAAGATAGAGATGTTTTTATACCAATACCAGAAATTATTATTAAGAACAATAAAATATATGCCAATAGACCAGAGCTTCTTATAAGATACCATGATAACTTTGTATTTGATGAAGTGGTTGTTCTGTCGGGTGTAATATTTGAGATAGGAGTTTCTGTGTTGGAGTTTATTTTTAATGGATTAGTTCCAGAAAGAACTTCAGCACTGTCTAAATATCCATCACCATCGGTGTCTTGATTGTTTGGGTTAGTTCCAAATATTTGTATTTCACCTTGGTCTGTAAGACCATCCATGTCACTATCTTTAGGTGTTGTGTTATATAGAACTGTTTTAGCAAACAAAATCTCCGCAGGAGCAGAAAAAATTACCAAAAGAAAAATTGTAAGTATTATTTTTTTAATCATATTGTTATTAAACATTTGTCTGCATTTTTGGATAAAAATATATCCAAGTTTTTATCAATTATAATACATTCTGAATCCTTTTCATTATTTATAAATTCAAGCCCTTTTTCTTTCCCTAAAATAAGTACTGTTTTTGCAAATACATCAGATGTTGCTGTGTTATCTGACACTACTGTAGCAGACAATATATCATTTTTTACAGATGTTTTTATACGAGGGTCTATTATGTGATTAAATTTGTTTTGTGCATCTCCCCAATTTCTTTTTGTTATGCCAGATGTTGCAATGGATGTTTTTTTGTTTAAACACTGTATTTTAAATAAGTCTTGGTCGTGTTTTAATGGATTCTGTACACCAATATCCCAATTGTCTCCTTTTTCATCTTTACCACTAAGAAATACATCTCCACCAGCTGAAATCCAAAAATTATTATATCCACTAAAATATAATTTTTTTGCGATATTGTCTATTGCATATCCTTTTCCAATCCCACCAAGATCAATTTTCATATTTATTGGCTTTGTCACTATATTATTTTCAATATCGATATTAACCTCGTCAAAAGATTTAGTGTAGTTTATGTAGACTATATTTCTGTTATCTATATCATTTATAAGTTCAAAACTTTTATCATACCCTATCTTTTCTAACGTATTTAGTATTGTAGGGTCAAATATTTTATTTGTCTTTTTATAAAAAACTTTTGATAAAGATAAAATCTCAGTCATTTCTTTGCTAACAACGATGCTCTCTTCTTTAGAATTATTTAATTTTAATAACTCGCTAGAATTTAAAAATCTACTAAACTTAAGTTCAAAGTTTTTTATATATTTTTCTATAGCATCAATTTCATTTTCTGTTTCCGTGTTATTGTCTGAGATAATAACAATACTTATCTTGGTATTCATTGCGTCTATTTCCCTTGAATTAAACATGTTCATAACAGTTATCGTATTAAATTACCAAGTTTAACTTCAAAATCATCAGCAATACCATTTTTATTATTATCTTTTACAAAAATAAAATCATTTTCTCCAGGATGTTTATCATTTGCATCAATCACTCCATCACCGTCAGAATCATTTAAATAAGCAGAATCATTTGTATTGGGATAGATGTCATAAGCATTTATTATACTGTCATTGTCGTCGTCAGCGTAATATTTTTCGTAATTGTAATTATTTTGTCTATTGTATTCCTCGTATTCATAGTATTCTTCTTTTGGTTCATAAAATTCTCGATCATCGTCATCATAATATTCTTTATCATCATACTCAAAATATTTTGCATCGTCAGAATAATATTCTTTATAATTGTAATTATTTTGTTCATTATATTCAGAATATTCTTTATCGTCATCATATCTGTCACTATCAGCATGAATTGTAAATAAATATCCAGACAATAATAGAAATAACATTACGACTGAGGATATTATAGTTATTTTTTTGTATGTTAGTTTAGTCATGTTTAATTAAGATACTGTTGTTCTTGGTAAAATTTTTCTTATTCTTGTTTGAATGGATGTCTTTGTCGGTTTTGTTTGTGATGGAATTGAAATATTTGTAGGTAGTTGCCCTCTGGATGTTGCTTGTTTGAAAACATTTTCTTGGAACTTTAATTGTCTGTTTATTGTTGTGTCCTTAGATGTTCTTATGGATTCTCTCTGTAAATTTTGTATATTATTTTTTCTTGCTAACGCTATTTTGTTTATAGAAGATATATTTCTATTTATCAACACATTATTCGTGTTTATTATTTCAGGAATTACCTTTTCGGTATTTACATTTTCCGCGTTACTTATTGAGTACAAAAATAATAGTAGTACAGCCAATGATCCAGCGTAGACGATAAACATATTTCTTATATTTTTTGACTTTCCGATTGGCTTATCAACGGAAAATATTTCGTATTTTATATTTTTGCTTTTAACACCAATAGATAGAAGTTTATTTTCCATTGCTTCCATAAATTTTTCAGGACCACAAATAAAAAATGTCTTGTTTTTAATTGGTTTAGAATATTTCAACAGCATCTCAGTGTCTATTCGCCTGTTCTCAGTGTTTTCTTTTGGGCTTGCTATGTTTTCATCAGTTATAGAGAATATTGTTTTTAAATTTTTGTTTTTTTCGGAAATATCTTCCAACTCATTTTTAAAAGTCGCTGTCTCTATTTTTCTACTACTGTAAAGAAGAGTAATATTCTGAAGACTTTGTTTTTCATTTGAGTAGCGAATTGAGTTTATAAAGGGAGTTATTCCTATTCCACCAGCGATAAAAACAGAATCAGGGTATTTTTTCTCATTATATGTAAACTCCCCATATGGACCATAAACAGAGATTTTATCACCTATTTTTAGTTCCGATAGTCTTTTTGTAAATTTACCTGTTACTTTAATACCGAACTGTAGATAATTTTTTTGGGTAGGGGAGCTTGCTATAGAAAATGGACGAGACGACATTTGTAGCCCATTTTTATCATACGGAGAAATCATTGCGTATTGTCCAGGTATATAATCAAAAATCTCCCCGCTTGTTGGGGTTATGTTAAGTATTATTACATTTCCAGGGGCTTTGAAAATATCTTTAACTTTGTATTTAGATGAAGACATAGTTAATATGACGAATTGTCGTTATATAATATGACAATTATAGTTATTTAACAATTGGCCAGCTTTCTATCATTAGCATTTTTTTGTCTTTTTGTGTTGGTATCAGTGTCCAAATCTCTTCAGTAATAAATGGCATAAATGGGTGTGTTATTTTTATGATTGTTTTCAGCATTTCTAGTAGTGTCCATGATATTGAAAGTTTGTTTGCAGTATCATTTTCCATCAATCTATTTTTACTTTCCTCAATTATTTCATCTGCAAATCTATGCCACACATAATGATATATTTTTTCTGCAGCAAGATAGAGACGATAATTTTCAATATCTTGAGTTATGTCTTTTGTGAGTTTTTCTAATTCATCTATGTATTCTTGGTCTTGTGTAGTTATCTTAGGTTTTTGAGATATTTCATCGCTATCAATATTTGATAGTACGAATCTTGATATATTCCATATTTTATTTGCAAAGTGTTTATATGCCCGTACTTTATCTTCTGATAGAGACATATCAGAGCCTGGAGGATTTGCAACAACAAAAGCCATTCTCGTTGCATCCATTCCATACTTATCTCCAAGTAAGATTGGGGATAGTGTGTTTCCTTTTGATTTAGACATTTTCTGTCCCTTTGAATCCAGTACCATTCCATGAAAATATATGTCTTTAAATGGGACTTTATTTACTAAATAAAGTCCAAACATTATCATTCTCGGAACCCATTTAAATACAAGGTCTGAACCAGTTTCCATTACATTTGTTGGGTAATATTCCATATCTTTCCCATCTGGATATCCAAGTGTCATAAGTGGCCATTGTCCTGATGAAAACCATGTATCAAAAGTATCGTTGTCTTTTTCCCATCCATCGCCATCTGGTTTATTTTTTGAAACAATTATTTCCTCCTCATCCGTTTCTTTATTTTTAAACCATGCTGGGATTTGTATACCCCATACAATCTGCCTAGAAATATTCCAGTCTATTGGATTTTCCATCCAATGTCTAAATATTTTTTCAAACCTGTTTGTTATAAATCTATATTCTTTTGCGTCTAGTGATGTCAATGTATTTTTTGAAAGTGAGTCCATTTTTACAAACCACTGTTTCATTATCTGTGGTTCTATAACAGCACCGGTACGTTCACATATTCTAACTGTGTGTTCATATTTTTCATCAGTTTTTACAAGTAGTCCTTTTCCTTTAAATTTATCAACTATTTTTTGTCGAGCAACATTTATTTTTTCCCCAGCAAATTCCCCAGCTATATCCATAAGTCGTCCGTCAAAATCAATTATTTGTTCATATTCAAGATTATGTCTTTTTGATATTTCGAAATCCGTCATATCGTGCCATGGTGTTATTGTCATTACCCCTGTTCCAAATTCCATATCAATTGCTTCGTCTTTTACTACCGTTGCTGTTGTATGTCCGTTTATCCACTCCAGTGTTAATTTTTCACCGTCTTTGTATTTAGTATATCTTTTGTCATCTGGGTGCATAACAACATACTTATCACCAAATTTTGTTTCAGGTCGTGATGTTGCTATTGTGAATGGTCCATATTTTAAATAGTAAAGGGGCTCACGTCTATTTTCAAATTTTGTTTCAATGTCGGATAGGGAAGTTTGGAATTTTGGATTCCAGTGTATTATTCTCTCTCCTCTATAGATAAGACCTTCTTTGTGCATCTTAATAAATGTATCTTGTGTGCGAGAAACAACACTAGGATCTAATGTGAATATATTTCTTGACCAATCACACGAAACACCAAGCCTTCGCAAGTCGTCTTCCGTTGTGTGTTTGTGTTCCATTACAAAGCTGTATATTTCTTTGTATAATTCATCTCTGTCCATCCCAAATCTGGAACGACCTTCTTTTTGTAGTTTTTTTTCAAATACTCCTTGCGTTTCAAATCCAGCATGGTCAGAACCTGGTAGAAATAATGTTTTCTTACCTAACATTCTATGATAGCGAATTAGAACATCTTTAAGTGTCATATCAACTCCATGACCTGCGTGTAGGCGTCCGTTTGCATTTGGTGGTGGCATTATTATGCAATATTTTTCTTTTCTTTCGTCAGGTAGATTGTCAGGATTAAAAAAACCACTATCTTCCCATAGTTTATATATTCTTCCCTCAGTTTCTTTTGGGTCATATGGTTTTAGTAGTTTGTCGTTAATCTTGTTGTCCATTTCAACATATTAGCATGACGACTTTGAATTACGAAATCCGTCGGTAGTTTAAAAAGAAAATTATATAGTATCAATATTTGAGTTTAATTTGATTATATATACTTGTCCATCTGTAAAAAATTGATCGCCTGAAAAATTTCTTCCTAAAATTGGACGTACTAATTTTTGTTTCTCGGAATTCAGTTTAGTTTTAGATTCTACTATATTCTTGAAAAGAAATTCTCTCTCAGTATCTATGTCTGGCGCTATTTTATGTGTAACTCCCCATTTCATACCACCATCTAAACTTGCAGAACCTACATATATTTGTTGACCTTCTCGACTTATATAATTAGTTTTCCAAAATCTTACATGATGTCGCTGTCTTACGTTGTTTGCTTTTGTAGGTTTTTCAAAACCAAAATCATGTGGTTCTTTATTCCAAAATGATGGCGTCATGGGGGCATTTAAATATTGTTCTTTGAAAATTGCATCTTTAGCAATTTTTGTTATTGATTTTGTACTCACCTTGTCAGCAAGAAACCATCCAGAATTTATAAATGTGCGAATAAGTATATCGTCATTATCTGCAAAAATTATAAAACTAATTGGCTCTTGTTTTCTGCCAGATAATGTTTCTGTATATTCCATATTGTTGGTTGAAAGTACACTAGATATATTTTCTACGACAATTTTTTCTTTAGAATTTATTGCTGGCACTATAATAGGTTGGTTAGTAAAAGCAAAACCTATATAAAATAAAAATGAGAACAATATTAGGGTTATTGAAATGATATATGTTTTTAGACTGCGTTTTGTATATGAGGTATAAGCTTTTTGGATTGAACGAATCCATTCTGTAATACTAATGCCTATAATGAGCCACATTGCACCAACTAAATATCCACCCCACACATCACTTAAATAGTGCACCCCAAGATATATACGGCTAAAACCTATCAGTACTATAATCGCAGTTCCTACAATAAATATATTAACTCTAGTTTTCCATTGTACAGAGTTTCGTGTAAGTATATATATTAAAAATCCATAAAATGCGATGGCTATTGTTGCGTGTCCACTAGGAAAAGAAAAAGAATGTTCAGTATATATTGCCATTTCTGGCCTTGCTCTGTGAATGATAATCTTGCTTATGTATGTAAAAATTTCACTACCTATTATTGTTAGTAGTAATGGGGCTATATATTTCCTCTTATGTAATATCCATAAAATATAAGAAGTAGTAATAGTAAAAATTAAAATCACTTGCCACTTGCCTAGTAATGTAATCCAAAAGAATATGTGAGTTAATTCAATATTTCTAAATATTATAAATAAATTAGCCACACGTGTGTCTACTGATGTAATAATATCTGATGTTATTACATCCTCAACAGTTCCTATAAAAAGGAATATTGTATATAAAAAAGTTAGTACAAGAAGTGTAGTTGATAGTCCTGAAAATTTTGTTTTATTGAAGCGTTTTTTAAAGAAATCAAATAAAAAATAATGTTTCTTTATTATATTCTCGACATCTTCATTGTTAGCTATTGCATATATTATTGAACGCCATACAGAACGTAAAAAATGCATTATTTTTTTACCTTTTTTAATTATAAATAATTTAAGTAAATATAGAATGAATATAAAAGCTATTAGTACAACTATAAAAACACTTCCTCTGGTGGTCCACAAAGATATGGTTTCCCATGCTTGTCCAAAAAAGAATCCAATAGCAAGATGCACTATAGCCCACGACATTCCACTAAGTATATTCCAGAAATAGAAAGTTTTTTTATTAAGATTAAAAACACCAGCAACAAACGGTACAATTGGACGAACCCATCCGATAAAGCGACCCCAAAATACACTTTTGCCACCATGTTTTTTAAAAAATGCTTCGCCCCTTAATAGTATGCTAGGTCTAAAAATTTTATTTCCTTCTTTAAAAGAAATAGTATCTTTTTTACCCAAATAAAAACTAATACTATCTCCCAAAATAGCACCAATTGAAGTAATTATAAAAAGATTGAAAATGTTCATATTCCCTTGTGCAGCAAGAAATCCGCCAATAATAACAGCGATACTTCCAGGTATAATTAGTCCTACAAAGGCAAAAGATTCAAAAAGAGCAAGTATAAATATTATTAAATATCCAAGAGTTGAGAAGTCTTTAGTTAAAAGTAATAAATGAGAGAAGTAATCCATGCATTATTTAATTATTTTTTTATTCAAGATATTTATTATACTAAAGATGTATGCATACATTACATCAAAATTCATCCACCATCGTAACAGTGTTCCATTGACGATACCGTATTTTTTCTCTTTAATTGTTTGGTAGTAATCAAATTTTTCCCATCCGTATCCACCATATTTTGTTTTTGCTATAAAATTAAGCCCAGCTTCGATTCTGTATCGATATTTGAAATTTTCAGGGAGACTATCCCAAACCTCTCGTCTTAACGCGCGTTCGCCTGAATTTAATGCAAATAACGTTATAGTTTTTTGCATAACATTATTTCTTATTCCTATATACATTTTGTATCGTTCTTTTATAACAGGTTTTATTATATTTTCTACAATTTCCGGGGTAAGGCCTTTTAAGTCTGCGTCACAAAAGAAAATAATATCAGCATCAGTAGAATTAATTCCTTTTTGCATTGAGTACCCTTTACCCATATTTTTTGAATTTTTTATTAGTGTGATTTTATTAAATTTCTTAACAATATTAGAAGTTTTATCAGTTGAACCATCATCTACTACAATTATTTCACTTAGGATATCTATATTACTTAAAACACTTAATACTCGCTCAATATTTTCAGA
>CAZTTV010000022.1:0-9665 GCA_964616385.1 uncultured Candidatus Saccharibacteria bacterium
GGACAAGAGAGACCGCGGAGATTGTAGCAGAAAAAATAGGTATAGATAAAAGTGATATTATTTTTGATGCACGACTTAGTGAACCAGATTTTGGAGATTTTAATGGGAAAGATATAAATGAATATCGCAGTTTTTTTCAGTCAATGGAAGAGAAGTTTACAAAAAATCCTCCAAATGGTGAAAATCTTGTTGACGTAAAAAAAAGAACAGGAGAATTTTTATATGAAATAGAATCAAAATATAAAAATGAAAATATATTGATTATTACTCATGAATATACTGCATGGATGCTTTTCTCATCATCAGAATTGTTTGATATAAAGAAATCAATTGAAATGAGAAATAATGAAGATGATTTTTTGAATACATCGGAGATTTCTGAAATGAATTTTATACCGTTACCACACAATAAAAACTACGAGCTAGATTTACATAGGCCGTACATAGATGATGTTACATTAGCGTGTAAGTGCGGTGAGAATATGGAAAGAATAAAAGAAGTATTTGATTGTTGGTTTGAATCAGGGTCTATGCCATTTGCTCAGTTTCATTATCCATTTGAAAACGAGGAAGAGTTTAAAAGAAATTTTCCAGCGGATTTTATTGCAGAAGGTGTAGACCAGACTCGTGGGTGGTTTTACAACATGCTTATATTGTCTGTCGGATTATTTGATAAGTCGGCATACAAAAATGTCATCGTAAATGGATTCGTTCTTGCAGAAGATGGCAAAAAAATGAGCAAAAGACTAAAGAATTATCCTGACCCGATGGAAGTTGTAGATAAATATGGAGCAGATGCAATGAGATATTATATGCTCTCATCTCCTGTTGTTAGAGGAGAGGATTTAAGTTTTTCTGAAAAAGGAGTTGATGAGATTTATAAAAAAGTGATACTTCGTCTTCAGAATATCGTATCTTTTTACAAATTGTATGATTCTGCTCTGCGACATAAAACATCTCAACGCCCAACTCACAAAGATGGTAATGTGTTGGACGTATGGATTTTGATGCGTCTTGATGAGTTGGTTTCTGTGGTTAGTGTTGGAATGAATAAATATGAGATTGAAAGAGCAACACGTGCAATTGGTGATTTCATCGATGATCTATCAACATGGTATATAAGGCGTTCACGAGATAGGTTTAAATCCAGTGATGCTGTTGATAAGCAATCTGCACTTGAAACTACATGTTTTGTGTTGATAACATTAGCAAAGGTGTTAGCGCCATTCATACCTTTTTCAGCAGAGGCTGTTTATAAGAAAGTTGGAGGTGAAAATATTAGCGTTCATTTAGAGGAATGGCCTGAAGTAAAACAAGATAGTATATTTAAAATATTTAAAACAAATACTTCCAAGATATTAAAAGAAATGGAAGAAATTAGAAGTATTGTTTCACTTGGTCTTGAAGAACGTGCAAGTATAGGTATAAAAGTTAGACAACCATTACAAAAATTGAAAATTAAAAATGAAAAATTAAACGTAGGTAATAAATTACTTCAGTTAGTAAAAGATGAGTTAAATATTAAAGAAATTGTATTTGATAAGAATATAAAAAAAGAAGTTGAGTTTGATACAGAGTTGACTCCAGAGCTTAAAAAAGAAGGATTGTCTCGTGAATTGTTGCGTCATATTCAGTCATTGCGCAAAAAAGAAGGTTTGACTCCAAATGATATGGTTCAGCTATTTATTGAAACGAGTATGGAAGGGAAAGATATTATATTAGAGTTTGAAGAGCAGATTAAAAAAGTGGCTCTTATTAAGAATATAAAATTTGAAATTGTTGATTCTGAAGAAGAAATAAAGATTGATAATCTTGCATTTAAAATTAAATTAGAAAGATAATTTTTTATGAGTCATCATATTTATAAAACGGAAGGTTTTATTCTTGGAAATAGAAACTTCGGCGAATCAAATAAAATTTTTTATATTCTAACAAAAGATATTGGTCTAATAGGCGCGTCAGCACAAGGTGTTAGAGAATTAAAGTCAAAATTGAAATTTAGTTTACAGGATTTTGGGCATGTAAAAGTAGACACTGTAAAAGGCAGGGGGATTTGGCGATTAATAAATGCTGAAAATATTACAGATTTAAGTGTATATAAAAATCAACAAAAAACTGTGGTTATTATGCATATTTTTTCACTCCTACGTCGTTTAATTAATGGTGAAGAGAAAAATGAACAACTATTTAACATAGTGTTGCACTTTATATCTTTTATTAACGACAATAAATTATCTGAAGAGGAATTGAGAAACTTAGAAGTTATAGTAAATTTAAAAATTCTTAACAATCTTGGGTATGGTGCTAGTATAGATTTACTCAATACTTTTTTGGTGAATGATATTGATAGAGATTTATTATCTAAAATGTCTCCGTTTAGAGGAGATGCTATTGTAGAAATTAATAGTGCTATTAAAGAAAGCCAGCTTTAATATATAGATATTGGTTGTTGAGATAAGCTAGTTTTAAATGTGTTATAATTCCACATACTATGACAGGTGAAAATGGTAAAAATAGAATAGAAGAAGCTAAAGAAAAATTATATAGACGAGACTTTAAGATGGATCAAAGTGAAGTAGAATATGACACTAGGATAAAAGCCTCATCAGTTCCAGAAACATGGGGAAACGATACTAGCGACCTAAATAGTAAATCGTCTAATAAAGAAGTAAAAAATAAAATGAAATTATCTGTATTTAATAAGATTTTTATAGTATCTGTGATTTTTTTTGCTGTAGCTCTTGGCGTAACAGTATATTTATTTATGAGTGGTGGGAATATAGTATCTTCAAAAAATGTAGATATTGAAATAAGGGGACCTGTGTCTGTGAATGGAGGAGATGAGCTGTCTTTACAAATTTCAGTAGTAAACAACAACAATACGACACTTAAGTTTACTGATTTGCTCGTTGAATATCCTAGTGGGACAAGATCAGCAGATGACGTAAATAAAGAGCTTTTACGTTTTCGTGAATCTTTTGGTGAAATAGGGTCTGGAGATAGTATAAATAAGATAGTAAAGTCCGTACTTTTTGGAGAAGAGGGTAATGCAAAAGATATAAAAGTAACTCTTGAGTATAGAGTAGAGGGCTCTAACGCTATTTTTGTTAAAACAAAGACTTACAGTATAAACATAGTTTCTTCACCAGTTAATGTCTCAATGAAAGTTCTTAAAGAGGTTAATTCAAATCAAGAAATGAGTCTTGATGTTGAACTGTCAGCAAATTCTGACTCGGTAGTAAGGGGTGTTTCTTTGATAGTCGATTATCCTTTTGGGTTTGAACCAAACAATGCAAGTCCTGAATCTACGTATGGTAATAATGTATGGGACATAGGAGATATGGAACCGGGTTCAAAAAAACTTATAAAAATAACAGGAGTAATGCGTGGTCAAGATAATACCGAAAAAATATTTGGGGTTAAAGCTGGTAAGCAAAGTCCTAAAAATAATAGAGAAATAGGAGTTATATATAGTTCTACTTTTGAATCGGTACTAATTAAGAAACCATTCTTAAGTATTTCAATTGATCTTAACGGTAATAAATCGGAAGAATATATTGCAAACAGTAAGGAAAAAATAAGAGGAACTCTTTTGTGGGTAAATAATCTACCTACAAAAATATCCAATGCTGTTATAGAGATTAAACTTGACGGTGATGTATTAAATAAATTTTCAGTCTCAGTAGATAATGGATTTTATGATTCGTCGTCAAATAAGATAATTTTGAGTAAAAATTCTGTACCCGAACTCGGCTCTATAGAGCCTGGTGGAACAGGTAGAATGTCTTTCTCTTTCTCACCAAAATCTTTACTTGATCCTGATATATCAAATTTGCAAAATCCAGAGATAAATATAACAGTGAGTGTAAGAGGAAGACGTATTTCAGAAAAAGGAACCACAGAAGAGATTAGCGAATTTATAAAAAGGAGGGTTTTGGTAAATTCCGATTTGAAATTAACATCGAGAGCTATCTATCACGGAGGACAATTTACAAACAGTGGGCCACTACCTCCTAAGGCAGAAAAAACAACAACCTACACTATTGTATGGACAGTTGTTAATTCATCAAATGATGTTTCCGATGTTAAGGTTAAAGCAAATCTTCCTACGTATATTGATTGGGGGAATGTTTATTTCCCATCAAAAGAAAATATTTCATACAATGAATCTACTGGTGAAATTTTATGGGATGTTGGGAATATGGACGCTGGAGATGGAATTGTTAATGCAGGTAAGAAAGTTATTTTCCAAATATCTTTTACTCCAAGTATTACTCAAGTTGGCAGAGCTCCAGTAATTGTGTCCAATATCGTATTGTCAGGATTGGATAATTTTACGAATAAAATTATGAGTTATACAGGATCATCTCTCACGACAGACTTAAGTACTGATTCAAGTTTCAAATCCATGGATGCTCAGGTAGTAAGATAGTTTATTGGTAATTTGAAAGAGTTTTTTAAAAATGGTATAAGTTGAAATATATGGATAAAAAAAATGAAGATAAATTAAATAAAATAGTTTCGTTAGCCAAAAGGCGTGGTTTTGTATTCCCCTCATCTGAAATATATGGTGGCTTTGCTGGTGTTTATGATTTTGGTCCGCTTGGTGTTGAATTAGAAAGTAATGTAAAAGCACAGTGGTGGCAGAAAATGGTATATGACAGAGATGACATTGTAGGTCTTGATTCAAGTATATTTATGAACCCTAAAATTTGGGAAGCTAGTGGACATACAACTGGTTTTTCTGACCCACTTGCTGAGTGTAAAGAATGTAATACAAGAATTAGAGTAGATAAAGCTCTTGAAGAGATCGGTGTTAGTGCTGATGAAAAAATGGACGAAGAAGAAATAAATATTTTATTTAACAAACATAAAGATAAAATAAAATGTTCTTCATGCGGTAAGCAGAATTTTACTGAAGTTAGAAAGTTCAATCTTCTTGTTAAAAGTAACCTAGGAGATTTTACTGGAGATAACTCAAACCCAACATATTTGCGTGGAGAAACTTGTCAGGGTATTTATGTTAACTTTAAAAATGTTGTTGATTCAATGCGTATGAAGTTACCTTTTGGGATTGGACAGATTGGCAAAGCTTTTAGAAACGAAATTTCTCCAAGGCAATTTATCTTTCGTGGGCGTGAGTTTGAGCAAATGGAAATGCAATATTTTATAAGACCAGAAAATGAAATGAGTGAATATGAAAAACTCAAAGAGTATCGTTTTAATGCCGTTCTTGATCTTGGTCTTAATAAAGAAAATTTAAGATGGAAACAACATGATAATTTAGTATTTTATGCTAAAGATGCTTGGGACATTGAGTATAAATTCCCTTGGGGGTTTGATGAATTGGAGGGAGTTCATGCGCGTGGGAATTATGATTTAACTCAGCACTCAAAAGGTTGTGGTAAACCACAAGAGTATCATGATCAAGAAAGTGGTGAAAAATTTATCCCTCACATAATAGAATCATCAGGTGGAGTGGGAAGATTTGTCCTAGCTATTTTATGTGATGCATACACTGAGGATAAAATTGATGAAGAAGAAAGAATATATTTAAAATTTAAACCATCACTTGCTCCCGTAAAAGTAGCAGTTTTCCCTCTTCTTAAAAATAAACCAGAGTTAATTAAAAAAGCACGAGAGATATACAAAGAAATAAAAAAAGAAATTCCTACAGCAATGTGGGATGACAATGGAAATATAGGGAAGAGATATAGAAGGCAAGATGAGATAGGAACACCTGTGTGTGTTACTGTTGATTTTGAAACACTTGAAGACGATTCAGTTACATTAAGAAATAGAGATACAGCCAAACAAGAGAGGGTTAAAGTAAATGAAATAATCTCTAGTATCAAAAAAATAACTAATAGTTGATAGTTATTAACAATACTCACAAAAAAACAGACATGGTGTATGTTTTTTTTGTGAGTGTTGTTTAAATTATAGTAAATGTTGGCTTATGTTTTTAAAGGTGGTATCATTTAAATAAATAAGTAGTTGTCTCTCTATGAATATAAATGATAAAAATACAGCAATAGTGATTTCGTCAGGAACTATAATAAGAACTATATTAATAGTTATCTTGTTCGTACTTATATATGTATTACGTGATTTAGTATTAGTTTTGTTAACGTCCGTGGTCATTGCTTCATCAATAGAGCCAATAACTAAATTATTGTGTAAATATAGAATAAATAGGGTTATCGCCGTAATATTTATATACCTAGTCGTATTCCTGTCTTTTATAGGTATTGTATATTTTTTCGTACCTCCTTTGTTGAGTGAGACTTCAAGATTAGCATCTTCTTTACCACAGTATGTAGAATCTATTAATATACCACTTCAAGCAAAGAATATAGGAATAGGGAATACCGGAAGCTTAGTCGGTGGAATTTCAAAGACATTATCAATAAAAGATTCTATTACATCATTGGAAAGTGCTATATCAAGCTTCTCTGGGGGCACACTTCAGGTTGTAAGTTTTGTTTTTGGCGGTATATTTAGCTTTGTGCTTATTGTCATAATATCTTTTTATCTTGCTGTACAAGAAAAGGGTATTGAAAACTTTTTAAGAATAATTACCCCAATTAAACATGAACCGTATGTGATTGATCTGTGGAAAAGGACTCAAGGGAAAATAGGGAAGTGGATGCAAGGACAGTTACTCCTAGGGCTCCTGATTGGTATTTTAGTGTATCTTGGGCTTACTATATTGGGTGTTCAATATGCCTTCATACTTGCAATAATCGCAGCGGTTGCAGAACTTATACCACTTTTTGGAGCTACTATTGCAGCAGTACCCGCAGTAGCTATTGGATTTTTAGATAGTATAACATTAGGGTTTATGGTGCTGGGGCTTTATGTAATAATTCAACAATTTGAAAACCACTTAATATACCCTCTAGTTGTGCGAAAAGTTGTCGGTGTACCTCCTCTTTTGATTATATTAGCGCTGATAATAGGAGCTCAATTAGCAGGATTTTTAGGTATAATTCTTGCTGTACCACTGGCAGCAGCACTGATTGAGCTTACAGACGACATACAAAAAGAAAAAAAGAAAATAAATACTGTTTAATTGCACAGTTTTTATATTTCAGTCAACGATTCCTAGTATTTGTAGTTAAAATAAACACACTGAAGCGAGAATATTCCTTGTTTCAGTGTGTTTTTGCACGTATAGTGTAGTTATACTTGAACATAAGCACATTTGTTTACATGTCTTATGTAGAGTATTATACCCTTTATGTTTAATTGCCAGAATTAAATTTTAATATTATGTTTGATAAAAAGAAAATTTCATATATTACAACAACATTGCCTTATGTTAATGCAGACCCTCACATTGGTTTTGCTTTTGAGATTCTGCATGCAGATATTTTTGCTAGGTATAAGAGACTTTTAGGAGAAGAAGTTTTTTTCAATACAGGCGCTGATGAACATGGACAAAAGATTTATCAAAATGCTATTAACAATAATAAAGATACACAAGATTATATAGACGAATATGTATTAAAGCTTGAAAAATTAAAAGATGCTCTTAATTTAAGCTATAACAGTTTTGTTCGTACAACAGACAATAATCATATACTTTCTGCACAAGAATTTTGGAATAAATGTAAAGATAATGGCGATATATACAAGAAAAACTATGAAATAAAGTACTGTGTCGGGTGCGAGCTTGAAAAGACAGATTCAGAGCTGGAAAATGGATGTTGTCCTTTACACCCTAATAAAGAAATTGAAATTCGTAATGAAGAAAATTATTTCTTTCGTTTTTCTGTATATGGGGATAGTCTGCTCAGGCTATACAAAGAAAATCCTAATTTTGTTGTACCCCAGATAAGATTAAATGAGATTACTAAATTTATAGAAAGAGGACTAAAGGACTTCAGCATCTCGCGTTTAAAGGATAAAATGCCATGGGGTATAGATGTCCCTTATGATAAAGGACATGTAATGTCCGTTTGGTTTGATGCGTTGATAAATTATATATCAGCAATCGGTTGGCCAAATGATATGGAGAAATTTAATAAGTATTGGCCAGTATTGCAGTTTGCTGGTAAAGATCAAGTCAGACAACAGTCTGCAATGTGGCAAGCAATGTTAATGTCAGCAAAGATAACACCCTCGAAACAAATAGTTATACATGGTTTTTTGACTTCTGAAGGGCAAAAGATTAGTAAAAGTTTAGGTAATACAATAGATCCATTTAAAATAATTAAAGAATATGGAACAGATGCTCTTAGATACTACTTATCAAGAGAAATATCTCCTTTTGAAGATGGTGATTTTACTATGGATAAATTTAAGGAAGCATATAATGCTAATTTAGCTAATGGTCTTGGTAATTTAACAAGTAGAATAATGAAAATGGCAGAAACTAACCTTGAAAAAGCGCCTAATATGCCCAAAAACACTATTCCCGAGGAGTTTTTCGATAATCTTAGTGAATATGATGTTCAAAAGGCTACGGACTTGATATGGGTATATATATCAAATCTTGATACTAAAATACAAAAAACAGAACCATTTAAATTAGTTAAAGAAGACGTAGAGAAAGGAAAACTAATAATAGAAGAACTTGTGGTTGATTTATACACTATTGGGCGCATGTTAAATCCAATATTGCCAGAAACATCACAACTAATTAAAGAAGCGATTGAAATTAATAAAACACCAAAGATTTTATTTCCACGAAAAGATTAATATGTTGAAATATTTTGACATACATTCTCATTTACAGTTAGTTGATTTTGAAAACGATCGCGAAGACATTATTGCGCAAATGGAAAAAGAAAAAATCGGAACTATTATTGTCGGTACAGATTTTGTCTCTTCCGAGAAAGCAGTAAGAATTGCAAAGAAAAATAAAAATATTTTTGCGTCAGTTGGATTACATCCGAATGATAATTTAGAAGAGAAATTTTCTTTCGAAAAATATGAAAAATTAATTGAAGAAAAAAAAGTTGTTGCGGTTGGAGAATGTGGACTAGATTATTTTTCAAGAAATGAAGCTGAGGAAATTTCAGTAGAAGAAAAAAAAAGACAGAAAAAGATTTTAGAATTACAAATTGATTTAGCTGTAAGAAAAAACTTACCATTGATGATTCATGTGCGTGATGCATTCAAAAAAAATAAATTTGAAAAAAGTGCGCATGAAGATATGCTAGAAATTTTAAAATTTAAAAAAAAGTTGTATAAAAATAATTTAAAAGGGAACATACATTTTTTTTCTGGAAATATAAAAGAGTCAAAAAAATATTTTAATTTAGATTTTACAATTTCATTTACCGGTGTAATTACTTTTACAAAAGATTACGATAACGTTATAAAAAATTCTCCAATTGAAATGATAATGGCAGAAACAGACTCTCCATTTGTGTCACCAGTTCCATTTAGAGGGAAGAGAAATGAACCCCTTAACGTAGAAGAAGTTGTAAAGAAAATTGCAGAAATTAGAGGTGAAAATTTTGAAAAAGTAAGGAATAAAATACTTGAAAATACTCATAGAATTTTTTCTATTTCTATTTAAAAAATTTTGTGAATAGCTTTTGTGTAAAAATAAAAAATAAAAAACCTTATGAAAACAGAAAAAATTTATGAAAATTACTGATGAAAGCTAAGTAAAAACAGTTACAAGTATTTTTATTTAAAATGTCAAATAT
>CAZTTV010000023.1:0-9635 GCA_964616385.1 uncultured Candidatus Saccharibacteria bacterium
TTTTTTCACATAAAAAACCCTTATTTCCCGTGCAGATAATTATTTGCCTTCCTTAGAATTTCTTTTGCTTCTTTATAGGTTAAAATGCTGTTGGTGTCCTCAAAATTGAGCCATTTGAAACTTTTTATCTCTTTTTCTTGGATTACCACCTCTTGAGTTTTTGTTGCACAAATAAAGTATTTTACCGTTTTTTCTAAATCTTTTCCGTCTATTTTTATTAGATATTTTTCTTCAAAATAAGCATCTTCATCTATTATTTTAAAATCTTTTATTCCGGTCTCCTCTTTAAATTCTCTCTTTGCCGTTTCAATGTCTGATTCTCCTTTTTCCTTATGCCCTTTAGGAAACGCCCAATGCCCGGCATTGTGCGAAATAACCAAAAACAATATTTCATTATTTCTTTTGAGTATTGGAATCAAGCCAAATGAATTTTCTTTTTCCATAAATTATTTCTATTTAATCTTTCCTTCTTTTATGTCTTTAATAAATTGAGTAGCACGAGCTCTTTCCTTCGGGAAAAGCTCTATTATTTTTTTAGTGGTTTTTATGGCTCTTTCTTCCTCGCCCATTTTTGCAAAAGCGACAGCCACGTCTATATATTGCTTCGTTGAGAGCTTTCTTGTATTTAAAATATTATTATAAACATCTATGGATTTTTGTTTTTGACCAAGTTTTGCATAATTAAACGCGAGCGTCATTTCAAATTTAAGACTACCCGTAAGTTCTGCCGCTTTTTTTAAGTTTCTAAGCGCTTCTTCATTTTCTCCCAAAAGAGCTTTTATTCTATACCTTTGAAGATACAAAGTTGGTTTTTGCGGAGCAAATTCCAAAGATTTTTCCAAAACTTTGTCGGCTTCCAAAAGAAGATCTCTGTTTTCTCTATCCACCGCTGCCATACTTGAAAGAAATAGATAATATCTAAAATTATCCGGCTCTTCTTTTGCTGTTTTTCTTAACTCTTCTTCAGTTTTATCAAAAAATCTCCTTTTTTGCTCTTCCGGCATATTTTTTATTTTTGTGATTTTCTGAGCGTATTCAACCATCCTTGAACGCATTTCAGGCTTTCCCATAAGAGCTGTATCCAAAGATTTTTCAAAATACCTCAAAGCTTCATCTGACCTTGAGGGATGCAGCTGTAACGCCTGGATGCCAAAATAAGAAGACTGAGCGGGTTTGACATTGAAGCCATAGATCAAAAAACCCAAAATAACAATAAGCAAAACAGCCGGTTGTATCGGAATATTTGCTTTTTTGTCTGCAATTTCCTCTTTTTCTGATGTTAAAAATACAAAAAATGCGAGTAAAAAGAAAAATGATAAATAAGTAACCAAACTGTCAAAAACAAATATATTTTGGAAAAAATAAGCAAAAAGCAAAGCCATAAAAAGATAACTCACAAAGAAATTATCTTCATTTTTCCTCCTGTACTGCAAAAGCAAATAGATAGCCGCGGCAAATATAGCCAAGTAACTTAAAAGACCCACAAAGCCGGCTGAAGACAAAGTGTCAAAAATTATATTGTGCGCATGATCAAACCAACTCTCTGCCGGATAAAGTCTTGGGTCATAGTATTTGTCAAAAATCAAATTGTAATTTTCCATTCCCCAACCCAAGATAGGATGCTCTTTAACCCCTTCCCAGCTTACACCGGCTGACAAAATTCTTGTTTTTGTGGTTGAATCTGTTAAAGATATGGAAGTTAATCTTTTTATAGGCTCCAAAAACGCATTTGCATTAAACAAAGCCAATATCAAAACCAAAAATAACCCCTTTAACATCCAATTGAATATTTTATTTTTTGCAGGATTAAGCCATTCTTTCAAATTTGATTTGTTTTTAAAGAAAAATGCTCCGCCCAAGAACAAAAATGACGCTAAAACGCCCAAAATAGCCCCTCTTGTTGAACTTAAATACAAAGCCAACAAACTCACAAACAAAGAAACTCCATAAAAATATTTGAACTTATTTTTATCCGAAAACAGCAAAAACATCGCGAAAAAAGCATTAAACATCATATAAGCCGAGAAAAATGCGGCGTTTCCTATTGTGGCGTCTATTCTATTGGTCCCGGAGTTATATAAAAAAGAAAATCCTATTTTTTGTCCAAGTCCATACAAACCGACGATAAAACCTGCCGCCAAAAAAGACCTGAAAAGAAAAATCCAATCTCTTTTTTTTAAAAATATAGATTTTGCAATCAAAAAAAGCGCCACAAAATGCGCCAAATTAAAAATCCCCAGCATCCTTTCAAATGTTCCAAAAAAACTTCTAAAAATATTTTCTCCAAAAATTGCAGCTATAGTAAAAACGCCAAGAAAAACCAAAACACTCTTTGTCAGTACATCAAACTTAGGAAGATAAGATTTATTTGAAATTGCTAAAATAATATATAAAAACAGCGCCACCTCTATCAAAACCTGAAAAACCAATGTTTTAGGAACTATAAATGGAAAATAAAACTGATCCAAAACAATAAGAGGAGTGAAAAAAGACGCCGCAATAATCCATTTTATTATATTTACGATGGTTGATTCTTTCATTTTTTATTTTAAAGTTTATGCGCTAAATATTTATCTCCCATAGGTGTCACCTATGGGAGATAAAGGAAAATTTTATTTTATTCTATTTTGAAATTTCCGTTCAAAAACCTGCCTTTCTCAATCTCCTTTATAAACAATGGTCCGTCAGACTCAAAATCAGGGTTATTTTCCATTATTTTCTTTATTATTGTTATTGCTTTATCATTCTCCCCCATACTTGCCAATTCAACCGCAATAGTAATTTGTTTTTTTAAATCTACACCACCTCTTTCAAAAATCTTTTCTAAAAGATCAATTGACGCCTCAGTATCTCCTATTTTTCTATAACCTGACGCCAAAACCATACTTATATCAGGATCATAATACAAATCCATAGCTTGTTTTAATTCACTAAGCGCCTCTTCATTTTTTCCTAAAAGAGCCTTCACCCGATATTTTTGAAGGTGTAGTGTTGGTTTGTTTTTAGCAAACGGAGTAATCTTATCTAAAGCTGCATCTATTTCTTTTAAAAGCTCCTTATTCTCTCCGTCTATAAATGCCGCATTAGTAAAGTATGAATAATACCTAAAATTTTTCGGCTCTTCAGAAATCGCCTCTCTTGCCCTCTCTATAGTTTTTTTTGCAAATCTTGTTTTTGCGTCACCTAATATATTCTCATTGCGCGAAAGATTTATAGCGTAATCCATCATTCTTGAGCTTATTTCAGGCTTCCCCTGTAATGCAAAATCAAATGCCTTTTTAAAATTCTTAAGAGCATCATCAGAATAATTAGGAGATGTAATTATAGCATTAGTTATGTAGTGAGCGGCCATAGCCGGCTTAATATTAAAAAAATAAACAACAGCTATAAGCGTAATCAGTAAAACCCCAAAAGAGGCGGGGTTGATGCCGGACATATTACGGGTATAAGTGCTTTTTTCTCCTGTTGATAAAAATCCAACAAATGCCAATAAAATAAAAAATGGCAAAGACGTAGCAAGCGCATCAAATACAAAAAGATTTTGAAGAAAATAAGCCAATATTAATGCCATAAAGATACGACTGACAATAAAGTTTTCTTCTTCTAATTTTCCATAACAAAAAAGCAAATAAATAACAACTCCCAAAAGAAATAAATAACTTAAAAGCCCAAATGCTCCGGCAGAAATTAAATTATCAAATATTATATTATGCGCATGATCAAACCATTCTTCCGCAGGATACAGTCCCGGATCATAATATTTATCAAAAACCAAGTTGTAGTTTTCAGGTCCCCATCCCAACAAAGGACGCTCCAAAAAACCATTCCAACTCACTCCTGCCGCCAAGATTCTTGTTTTTGTCGTTGTGTCATTAAGCGATATGGAACCTATTCTTTTTAAAGGATCTAAAAGAATATCTTTGTTAACAAAAAATAAAATAATAATTATTGCAAGAAATCCAAAAATCCAAGCCAATCCTTTATTGCTCTTAATGTTTGAAAATTTTATATTCTTCCTATTATGCAAAAGCCAAGCACCGGCTAAAAATAAAAATGCGAAAAAAGCCCCTAAAATAGCTCCTCTGGTTTCACTTAAATAAATACCTAAAATACCGACAATAAACGAAAATTTATAAAAATAATTAAAAAATCTACTTCCTCTGTCAATAAACATTAAAGCCATTGCGAAAAAGGTGTTGAATATCATATAAGCGGCAAAAAAAGCGGCGTTTCCTATAGTTGAATCTATTCTGTTTGTCCCTTCATTATACAAGGAAGAAATACCAAGCTTTTGTCCAAATCCATAAAGCCCTACAATAACACCAGCAAATAAAAATACTCTGAAAAGCTTTATCCAGTCTTTTTTATTTGTAAATACAGCTCTGAGTATAAAAAATAAAACAACAAAATGCGCTAAATTAAAAACCCCGAGCATCCTTTCAAATGTTCCAAAAAAACTTCTAAAAACATTTTCTCCAAAAATCCCTGCTACCAAATAAACCCCGAAAAAAAGTAAAACTGATTTTGCCAAAATATCCATTTTTGGTAAATATGATTTATTGGATATCACTAATAAAATATAAAAAAACAAAGCCACTTCTATCAAAACTTGAAAAAAGATAGCTTTTGGAACTATAAATGGAAAAAAGAAATAATTAACTATAAGAATTGGAGCAAAAAATGAGGCAAATATTAATCCTTTTATTATTTTTAAATTTAAGACTTCTCCTATCATTTTATTTTAAAATTAAGTTAAACAATCCAACGAAGTTAGGTTGGATGAAAAAAATTTCTATTTATTAGTTAATTATACATCAAATATTTAGAATATCAATTAATCTATCCCATAGGTGTCACCTATGGGATCTTTAGAATAATTAATCCAAAAGTTTATAAAGTCATCAAATTCATTCTTATTATTGAAATAATCAGGAAAAACCTCTTTATTTATAATCTTGCCTTCTGTCCTGTGTTTGTCTGTATAATCAGGATAACTGGACCAAGAATATTCGTCTAAATATTTTCTTATTTGGCTTTGGTTAGAAGAATTTTTTAACTTATTTTTCCAATCAATATCCATTATTTTAACCGGATTAAGATGTATATAAGCAAATAAATATTTAAGATACTCATCATTGTCCACATGAGATGACTTAAACGCTCCTTCAAAAAGACTTCCGACTCTCTTGTTCTTTTTATTAAAATACATTGAATAAGCAGTGAGTATTTTTTTCATAAATAAACTTATTCCACCATCAATTTTCTCTTTAATAAGCAAATGAAAATGATTTGACATAAGACAATACGCGCCTACATCAACAATCGTATCACCTCTATTAAATTTAAAAACATCAGAGACAGCAAATCCATTCATAAATAAATCTCTTATCGTTATGTTTTTTGTGGTATTACAAAGATACAATAAACAAATAAACCTAAAATGATCTTTAGGCTCCATAAAAATAATTCGCTTATCTACTCCCCTGTTGTAAATATGATAATACTCACCTGGAGCAAATGATACTTTTCTGTTTCCCATAGCCTAAATTATACCATAATTCTCAATTCTACATAGGTGACACCTATGTCATAGGTGACACCTATGGGATGATGTTTGTGTTGTGTGTGTACACACACAAAAACCCCGATCTTATAAAAAGAATCGGGGTTTTTGCTTGCCTATTTAAAGGCTTAGTCCCTACCTAACTTATAACTTAAAGTTAGGAAAGTACAAGACGGTTAGACTTAGTCAAGTGAGTAAGAATCCGTTGGAATTCCTACAACCTTGTAGTCGTCAAACCAATCTGTAGTGGTTAGACCATGACTTGAAGCAGACTTGTCAGACCAGATAAATGATGCATCTGTACCTGCCAAACCTCCTGTGTAAGCCACTCCTCCGCCATATGTTGACGCTCTATCAGAGATAGATGTCTGTACATATGCGCTTGAGTCAACTGTACCACCAACTGTTGCTTTTAGACTGTAAGTCTTTGAGCTACCTGCGCCAATCTCCTCTTCATTTGTGGTAACCACTCTAATGGTGCTTGTTGCATACTGTAATGTTACTGAACTTGTATCCACTAAAGTTGTTCCTTCGTAAAGATCAAGACTGCTCAATGTAAGTGCAGAAGAAGTACTATAGTTAAATATCATTTCTTTCCATGCGATAGTACCATTTGCATCTGCAGATACTGTAAACTTACCAATTGTCTGTGTACCAGAACCAATTTGTAGTCCAGTTGAGCTAACTGCTGTGATAGTAGGAGCTGTCTTTACAACACGCTGTGAGTTTCCTGAAACTGCAGGATATGCTGTTGTAGATGAACCGGTTGAATTCAATACTTTGTAACTGTTTAATGTAACATTTACATCCAAACCGGTTGCTGCTGCTCCCACACCAACATCCGCCAATTGAAGATATACATCAACAACTTTATCTTGATTTGCAGGAACTTCAAAGCCGATACCGGTTGAAGTTGTTGCGTAGAAACCGTTAAATGGCTGTGTAGCAAGAGTATTTCCAGACTTATCTTTGAAGATTACATTCTGAATTACAGCTTGCGCACCTGATGCAACTTTTGCTCCAAGTTGATCAACAGTGTAAGTTTCGTTTGTTGATGTAAACTTGAATGCTCCAACTTTAACAGTGTTATTTGCAATATTAAGTGCAATAGCAGGTTTTGAAGCGTCCGCTGCAACAGCGAATGTTCCGGCTCCTATTGTCATTGTTTGTCCTGTTGTTGCTCCTGCTGTTACAGATTGCCCTGAACTAACAGTTGTTCCGGCAAATGTTAAACTTGGGATTACACTTTCTCCGTCAGATATATCAGAAGAAAGAGTAGCATATACTGCAACATTTATAGTTGAATTTGCAGAAAGCGTCTTACTTATAGACCATGACTGTGAATTTGCGCCTGATGCTTTTACAGAAGTTGTGTTTGGTCCGTATACAACATATAAATTAGTTATATCTGTTGAAGTAGCAGTCAAACCTGTACCATCATTTGTCAATGCAAGAGTAATGGTATTAAGTGTTACATCTTCTGTGTCATCGGCTGTTAGTCTAAATTCACCAATCTTGTAAGCTGTCTGAGGAACAACTACTGTCTGTCCCGCATACGCTGTGTATTTAGCAAGACTCATTGTTCCTGAAACAACAGTTACTGTATTTCCGGTTGTTGCTGAAGAGTTTTCATATCCAAGAGAGGTCATTCTCTGAACATTTGAAGATCCTGCTGCGATATGAACTTTCAATGTATCATTTACAGACATATCATTTGTTCCAGCATCATCATATATATCAGCTCTTACTTCAAGAGTTACTGGAGAACCTGGGTTAACTATAAGAGATGAACCAAAACTAAATGATGTTGTAGCTGTTGAGCTATTGTATTCAATAATGGATGATGTACTTCCAACTTGAACTCCATCTACAAATAATGCTCCATTTCTAAGTGATCCGACATTGTTGTCAGAAGAATCAACACTTACATCAAGACTTTCAATCTTCATAGATTCTCCAGCTGCTTTAAGTTCAAACTTAGCTAAAGTAACACCTGTTGCATCAAGAGTAACATCACCTGAAGGTGAATCTGATGTTTTTGTTATTGTAAGAGTTCCTGAAGAAATATCCTGTTGTCCAGATGAACGAGCACTAAATGCTGAACTACCAACTTGAACAAGAATATTTACTCCATAGTCTTTGTCTGTAACATCAACATCGGCTGTTTGCCTAAGTGAGAACAAGAAATTTCTACTTGAACCGCCTACAACATCACCAACCATTTTTATGGTTCTATTTCCTGTCTTAAGTTCAATAGGACTTGCTGATAAGTCAAATGTTACATATCCGTCTGCATCAAATGAAGCTACTGTATTTCCTACTTTTATCCCGTCAATGAAAAGCTCAAAGTTAGCAAGATCAGCGGTTTGAGCAGATCCTATCATTCTAAGTCTGAATGATTTTAACATTGCGCTCCTTGTTCCGATTGATGCAGTGTTCTGCCACATTGTAATGTCATCTTGGGGCTCAAGAGCTGAATTTGCTGAAGGTGTTGTTGTTGTACTGAATTGTACTGTAGCAAGTGAAGCTGTTGCTATTGTGTGTAAGTTTCCTGAAACTGGAAATGTTCCTGAAACTGCAGCGTCAGAAACAACACTTGCAAGCGCTACTCCAACTGTTTGTCCAGTCGTTCCTGCCTTAATATCTGATTTAACAGAAACTGTTACGCTTGAATTTGCAGGTACTGTTAAGATTCCTGCGCTATTTACAAAAGTAATAACACCTGAAGAAACGGTTGCGGAATCAGTTAATCTACTTATTCCATCAAACAAATAAACATTGGATAATGTTGTGTCGTCTGATACACCTGTTCTGTTAAGTGTTACTTTTGTAACTTTAGCATCTGTTGCTGTGGAATTTGTTAAAGTAAAGTGCGCAAGATCAGCTATTGATTGTCCTTCTATAAGAGTTCCTGAAACTGGATTGTCGGATGCTAATGATACTGAAACCTCTGCGACAACTGGAGGTGTTGGAGTTGTTGTTACTACTCCATAAACAGATCCTGTTGCGTAATAGTTAACTTCTCTTTCGTTAACTACAAAGATTTGGTCCCAGCTGTAACCTCTTGAATTGAAAGCTTCTACGCTCGCAATGTGATGTTTAACAGCTGATGATCCTTGTTCCTCAAGAGAGTAAACTCTTGGGTCAACGTCTGCCTTATAAAGGTCAGATGTTTCGTACGCGTCAAGTGTTGACTGAGGAACGATTTTAATGTTCTCCCATTTTAAATGACCGTACATATTAAATACTTCTGGGTTGAAGATATGTCTCTTCCATCCCGCATAAGAACCGTGAGCTTTATCATTTATAATGTAAACCTCAGGTGCGTCAGCAGTCTTTATAAGACTACCCTCCAGCAAATCTGAAGCTGCGTTTGCTGATATTACAGGCATAAGCGCTGCAAGACCGGACAAAACAACTGTTGTTGCCAAAGTTAAAGCTATCGCAAGAAATTGCTTGAATTTCTCGTTAGCTCCACTTGATAATGAATTCATATTAATTTTCCTTAAATCGCAAACCTATCTGCCTTGCGGTAGATAAATTTACTTGAATTTAAGATTACTAAGCAATACTAAATAATTAAAATATTCTCTCAATACAAACATGAATATAGAATCGAGTTGCCCCTTTCAAAAAAGAGGATCGACCTAACTCCGTTATTCACACGATTAGACTTAAAGTTTTTAGTTAGCCTAGCTAAGACAATAAGGAAATTAAAGAAATTAATACTATTTCCTTATTAAAAATAGTATTTCCCTTGAAAAACTACTAGCTGATACAGAAACTGCAGCAATTTTAGTAAGGAGTTGTTATCAAGTTTTCAAGGTTCTTTCTGAAAATACCTTATGAAACCGAACCGCCAAGTTTTGAACGACTTTTTATTCAGTTCAAAAACTAACGACTAAAGATCTAAATTAACTTAAAAATAAGGATATCGACAAAACACTATAAAATTTCTTATAAGACATTCTAACACTTTTTTTAAAGTATATCAATAGCTTAAATGGTTTTACGCGACACAACAACCAAGCTATTTAAAATAATTATATCAAAAAAAAGCGTTACAATCAAC
>CAZTTV010000024.1:0-9269 GCA_964616385.1 uncultured Candidatus Saccharibacteria bacterium
CATGGATTGCTCCACTAGTTCCTAAGACTAGCGCGTCTACCAATTTCGCCACCCGGGCTTTTATTAAGAAATATAATATAGCACAAAATTTAAATTTTATCTCTATATTGTCCGCCCAGTAGGGCTCGAACCTACGACAATCCGCTTAAGAGGCGGGTGCTCTACCAACTGAGCTATGGGCGGTTTATTTTATTCTTATGCCCGGGGCGGGAATCGAACCCGCATCCCATAGGGACACGATTTTAAGTCGTGCGTGTATACCAATTCCACCACCCGGGCAATTTAAAATATAAAGACAAATAAATTATTATAAATATATTGCTAATAATTTACTGAGGCCTAGACCGGAATCGAACCGGTGCATCGCGGTTTTGCAAACCGATGTGTTACCACTTCACCACTAGGCCTTTCTAGTTTAAAGGATCTCTAAGTAACTCGTCTATTCTCTGTCTACTTTTTTCTCCTTTATCTATTTCAAAATCAATGAACGGTATATATTTTAATCGTGCATTAGATTTTATGTAACTCTTAAAATCTCTTCGTTTTCTTTTTGCAAAGTTTAAAGCATTTTCTTCTTCACTCTCAGGTAATATTGTAAGAAATATCTTTACGTTCCTCATATTATCTGAAACTAAACAATTTGTCACTGTTATCATTGATTTTCCAGATGATTCTTCTTGTAAAAAAGTTGCTGAGAGCTTTTTTAGAAGAGTTGATATTTTTTCTATTCTTTCATTCATGTCTACTCGTATTATTTTTTTTAATTCTTTATTATTTTGTTACGATTATAAATGGCTTTATATAATCTCCTTCAGCTATTTCCATTTTTGATTCAATAGTAACTCCAAATTCTAATCCTTCTTCTACTCTGTCGGTTTTTATTTTTTGTTGTTGTAGTTCTATCACCTTACCTTCAGCAATCACAGTTTCTCTTCTTTCTATCTTTACGTTAGCGTTAGAAGAGATAAATCCTTCCAGCACTCTTCCTCCTACAACTTGTCTTTCTTTGGTTTTGCTAAAAATACGTAATACTTTTATTTTTCCTGTTTCCTCAGCAATTTTTTCTTTCGGCGTTCGCTTTTCAACTTCTTTTTCAATATGGTCGGTTATATTATATATGATACCAAAAGATTGAACAGGTATTTCATTTTTTTCTGCAAAAGATGTTGCTTTGGAATCAATACGAACCCTAAATCCTATTACTATTGTGTCTGAAGATCCAGAAGCAACCTTGATATCATTTTCTGTAATATCTCCAACACCTCTATATATAATTTTAAGAGCAACTTTTTCAGTTACAGTTTTTTTCAGTTCTTTTTCTATTGCATCAAGTGTGCCGAGCACATCTGCTTTTAATACGATAGGGATTATAACCTCCGCGTTTTCTAAACCTATGATTTCTTGTACTCGTGGAGAACATTCATGCTTAGATGCTTCTTCTTCGGCTTCTTTTTTTGTATTGAAAGAATAAAATGGAAATCCTGATTTTGGCACTTTGTCAAAACCAGTAATTCGTATCGGTGATGAGAAAGTTGCTTCATCAATTCTTTTCCCTAAAAAGTTTTCTATTGCTCTAACAGGAGAACATGTTTCTCCAATTCCTATACACATTCCTTTTTTTAAAGTTCCATTGGTTATTATCAAAGATGCAGATGTTCCTTTTTTGGGGTCAACATGTGATTCAATTATAACCCCTTCAGCTTTTGCGTCAGGATTTGCTCTAAGTTCTTCCATATCAGCAACAAGAAGCATCATGTCTAAAAGTTCTGGTATTCCAGTTCCTTCTTTCGCAGAAATTGGGACAAACGGAATATCTCCTCCATAACCTTCAAGATATATACCATTTTCTGATAAATCTTGTTTTGTCTTTTCTATATTAGATCCAGGCCTATCTATTTTATTAATAGCAACGATATATGGTATATTTCCTTCTTTTATTGCCTTGAGTGCTTCGAGTGTTTGTGCTTTTACTCCATCTTCTGCTGAAACAACAAGTATCGCAATATCTGCTACTTTTGCTCCATGAGATCTCATTGAAGAAAAGGCTTCATGTCCTGGTGTGTCTAAAAAGGTTATTTTTTTATCTACACCACTTTGGTCTTTGTGGTGTACTTCGTATGCAGATATATGTTGTGTGATACCACCTGTCTCTGTATCAACAATATTAGTTTTTCTTATATAATCAAGAAGTCTAGATTTTCCATGATCAATATGCCCCATAACTACAATGATTGGCGGACGTTCTATCTGGGGTATATTTTGTTTTTCTTTGCTATTTGGCATATATGGAGAATACAGTAAATATGGCTTATAAACAAGCTTTATTTACCATATTGATATTAGTTATAGCTTCGCTTCTTTTATTGCTGATTTTTCTTCCTTTGTCAGCTCATATTCGGATTTGTATTTTTTAAGCGGTTTGGAGTAAACACTCATACGGTCACGGGAATATATACTTGAAATTACAACACCATTTCCTGTCTCATCAATAAAAGCTGTGGCAAAACTTTGGTTACCTCCTTCTCCGACACCCTTGAATGGATTAAATCTAACAGTTGATACTCCTTGTATACTTTTTTTGAGACGTTTTTCTACATCTTCTAAATATTCTTTAATTATTTCATTAGCAGAATGTAGAGAGTCTGTTTCTTTGTTAAGTTGGATTATAGTATCTTCGAGAGTTTTTGCATTTTTCCCACGAAGCAGTCTTTTAATTTTCATCTCTAATCGTATATTCCATGCGATTAGTATTAAAATGATAATCACAGATGCGATTAGAATGTAGGTTAACGCTTGTGCATTTAGTAAAAAGTTTATCATAGTAGATAATTATATACTTAAAATATAATTTAAGAAAGTGTGTTAATATGGAAAAACATTATGTTTAAATTAAAACAAAAAAGAATTTATTTAGATAATGCTTCAACTACTCCTACCGATGTAAGAGTTAAAAAAGCAATGGATAGTTATTTGAATAAAAGTTTTGGTAATCCAAGTTCTCTTCACAAAGAGGGAGTTATCGCTAGTGAGGCATTGGGTAAGGCGAGGGGACAAGTTGCAGATTTTTTGGGAGCGCACCCTGATAATATAGTTTTTACAAGTGGAGGAACTGAGGCAAATAATCTTGCTATCTTAGGGGTATTTGAATATTTACAACAGAATGATAAACAAAGTGCAGGCTGTTCGTCGCTTGACGGGTTGCACGCGGTTACAAGTATGATTGAACATGCTTCCGTGCTTGATACGTTCAAATATCTTGAGTCAAGAGGCTTGAGTGTTACTTATATAGACGTTAATGAAAAGGGGGTTGTAGATATTAAAGAAATAAAAAATGTGTTACGTAAAGAAACTGTACTTGTATCAGTAATGTATGCAAATAATGAAATAGGGTCTATACAGCCAATTAGAGATATAGCAAAAGTCGTACGTGATTTTAGAAAAACGAATAAAGATGTTCATACTGTTTTTCATACAGATGCTACACAGGCGTTGAACTATCTGAATACAGATGTGTTGCATCTCGGTATTGATTTATTGTCGGGTAGTGGTTCAAAAATATATGGTACAAAAGGTTCTGGATTTTTATTTGTGAAAAAAGGTACGTCTATTGCACGAATTATACATGGAGGAGGACAGGAGCATGGTTTGAGGGCTGGAACTGAGAATGTTGCTTCGTGTGTCGGCGTTGGCGAGGCACTCAAAGTAATCGCACTATTAAAAGAAAAAGAATTTATTAGATTATCAAAACTTCGTGATTATTTTCATAATGAGTTAAAAGAAAAATTTTCTAATTGTATTTTGAATAGCAGTAGTGACGGATTGCCAAATATAGTGAGTGTTATTTTTCAAAATTATGAAAGTGAAGAATTAGTTTTGCGACTGGATGCTAATGGAATATCGTGCGCTGGTAAGAGCGCGTGTAGTGAGGGTGATGACGAAGATTCGCATGTTATAAGTGCAATAAGGAAAGGAGAATCCTCAGATGGTGTAATAAGATTTAGTATGGGTAGATTTACAAAAAAGACAGATATTGATTATACTATCAATACATTGAAGGAGATTTTTGGAATTATAAATAATAAAGAATAAATTATGTACGAAAATAAAAATTATGAACATCTGCTAGGCATAGATGGATTTAGTGACGAATTATTGAAAAATCATTTTAAATTGTACGAAGGGTATGTTACGAATGTTAATAAGGCGAGTGATTTAATAAATAAAGTTGAAATAGGAACTCCTGAATATTCTGAATTAAAGCGGAGGTTTGGGTGGGAGTGGAATGGTATGAAGCTTCACGAATTGTATTTTGGAAATTTAAAAAAAGATGCAATAAAAATTGATGATGGAAGTGAATTATATAAAAAGATATCAGATGAATTCGGTTCGTACGAAAAATGGGAGAAAGACTTCAAGGCAACGGGTGCAATGCGTGGTATTGGTTGGGCTATCCTTGCTTATGATAAAAATGATGGACGATTATTTAATGTGTGGATAAATGAACATGACGCAGGGCATTTGGCAGGTCTTATTCCGCTTTTAGTAATGGATGTATTTGAACATGCATTCATAAAAGACTATGGGTTAGTTCGCGCAGATTATATAGGAGCATTTATGGAAGCTATTGATTGGAGTGAAGTAGAGAACAGAATATAAAACTTAGGTGTCTCGTTCCTAAGTGGGGTTTTTCTTCTTATTGCTGAGTTGATTGTAGGTTTTTACTTGATACACAATATCTTATGCCGTATAATATTGCTTAATGGAGTTAGAACACTTGAATAAAACTCAAATAATTTTGCTTACCCTTTTGGTAAGTTTCGTTACGTCTATTGCCACAGGAATAGTGACGGTTACTTTGCTTGATCAAGCACCACCGGGAGTTACTTATACAATAAGTAAGGTTGTTGAGAAAACAGTTGAAAGAGTTGTACCAGCAAAAAATCAAGGAGCATCTGTTGTGAAGACTGTAATAATAAAAGAAGACGATTTAATTTCAAAAGCTGTTGAGAAAAATAAAAGAAGTTTAGTTGAAATATTAATTGCAGATAAGGCAGGCGTAAAAGATAAGAAAAATACAGGAGTGGGAAATAGCAAAAAGAAAATATTAACAAAAAGTAAATTAGTATCAACAGGGTTTATCGCCTCATCAGATGGATTAGTAATAACAGATAGCGCTCTTGTTTCTGGGAAAGGTAATTATAAAGTTAGGATTTACAATGGAGACGAATTGAATATAAAGGTATTGGCACAGGACGAAGAAAAAGGGATTGCAATATTAAAAATTATTTCTGATGCAACAAGTACAGAAGAAAAGTCAGCAAAAATACAAACATTTCCTTCGGTTGTATTCTCAGATTCTGACAAAGTTAGATTGGGGCAGACTGTTATATCATTAAGTGGTGTAGATAATAAAAATACAATCGTGTTGACTGGTATAATATCAAGTTTTAGTACAGGTAAGTATCTTGAAAAAGTATCTTCTGATAATTCTGACAATAATGAAGTAGATATAAAAGAAGTAGAGTACAGAAGCTCCATAAATACAAACCTATCTATTACTAAAAAGAATTCTGGTAGTGTATCATTGAATACTGACGGCGGGACCGTTGGAATGAATCTTGTCCACGACGGACTTTCATATACAGTACCTTCAAATCTTATAGTGAATATGATCAAATTACTTTCGGAGAAAAAATCTGCTTCTACCGAAACAGTGCCGTCTTCTTAGAAAATTTGGTCTATTGACTATCTATAAAAAACTAGGTATAATCATTTTATCGTAAGTAAAATAATTATATATTTAATATTTATATTTTAAATTTGAATTATGCCCCCAATGAATCATTTTACAACTAAAGCAAAGGAAGCAATTCGTAGAGCACACGAGTTGGCTATTGAACGTGGACAAAATCACGTAAACCCTCTTCATCTTTTAACCGCCCTACTGCTACAAGAAGAGAGTATGGTTATTTCCATATTAGACAAAATTGAAGTAGATACAATCTTGCTAACAGATTCTGTTCTTGAATCAATAGAAGCGAATGAATCGTCAAATACTCTATCTCCTTCATATCAAATATATTTAACTCCTGAACTAGCAGGGGTTTTAGAAGAATCTGTCAGAGTGTCTCAGAGCTTAAAAGATGAATTCGTATCAACAGAACATTTATTTATAGCAATTCTAAATGTCCCTAGTGAAGCAAAAGAAATAATTGCGCGATTTAGGATTGATAAAGACAATGTTCTAAAAGTATTTGAAGAATTAAAGAACTCAAATATTACAAGTGGGGACACTCCAAAAAAGTTTCGTGCGTTGGCAAAATATACTCGCAATCTGACAAAACTTGCATCTGAAGACAAACTTGACCCTGTAATAGGAAGAGATAATGAAATAAGGAGGATTATGGAGATACTTTCAAGACGAACAAAAAATAATCCAATATTAATAGGAGAGCCCGGTGTAGGAAAAACTGCGATTGTGGAAGGTCTGGCTGTTCGTATTGCAAATGGTGATGTTCCAGATTCTTTAAAAGGGAAAGATTTAGTTTCTCTTGATTTAGGATCTCTTATTGCTGGTACAAAATATCGTGGTGAATTTGAAGATCGTTTAAAAAGTATAATAAAAGAAATTGAAAAAGCAGATGGACAAATGATACTCTTTATAGACGAGATACATACTATAGTTGGAGCAGGAGCAGCTGAAGGTTCAATGGATGCATCAAATATGTTAAAGCCTGCTCTTGCAAGAGGAGAATTACGTGCGATAGGAGCTACTACATTGAAAGAATATCAGAAGTACATAGAAAAGGATGCTGCACTTGCAAGACGCTTTCAGCCAATATATGCAGAAGAACCATCTCTTGAAGATGCTATTGCAATATTGCGTGGACTTAAAGAAAAATATGAAGTTTATCATGGTGTACGTATTACAGACGACGCTATTGTTTCTGCTGTTAATTTAAGTAGTAGGTACATTACTGATAGATTTTTGCCAGACAAAGCAGTTGATTTGATAGATGAGTCGGCGTCATCACTGCGAATATCTCTTGAAAATAAGCCACCAGAACTTGAAGATGCTCATAGAAAAATAATGAGACTTGAAGTAGAAAAAGAGGCATTAAAAAAAGAAGTAGATTCTGTTTCTTCTGTGGTAAGTAAAAACGCTAAATCACGTATCCGCGCAATAGACAAAGATGTAGCTAATTTACGTGAGAAAACTCACGAACTGGAGCTTAAATGGAAAAATGAAAAAGCGCTATTGCTTGATATGCGTGATATTAAAAAACAGCTTGAATCTTTGCGTACGGAAGCAAAAAATGCAGAAATTCGAGCTGACCTCGGTACTGCAGCAGAAATCCTTTATGGTAAAATTCCTGTTCTTGAGAAAAGTCTAAAATCGAAAAATGAAAAATTAAAAAGATTGCAAAAGAAACGCCGTGTTTTGAGAGAAGAAATTACAGAAGAAGAAATAGCAAAAGTTGTTGCACGCTGGACAGGCGTGCCTGTGTCACGAATGCTTGAGGAGGAAGCCAACAAGCTAAGAAGAATGGAGGATGAATTGAAAAAGAAAGTTATTGGACAGGATAATGCTATTAAAAAAGTTTCAGATGCAGTGAGACGTAGTAGAGTTGGTATATCAGATCCGAATAGACCCATCGGTTCATTTATCTTTTTAGGTCCTACTGGGGTAGGTAAAACAGAACTGACAAAAACTCTAGCAGAATTTATGTTTGATGACAAAAAGGCTCTTATACGAGTGGACATGTCGGAATATATGGAGCGACACTCAGTGTCTAAATTGATAGGTTCTCCTCCTGGATATGTTGGACATGAAGATTCTGGACAACTAACTGAAATGGTGCGTCATAGACCATACTCCGTTGTTTTGTTTGATGAAATAGAAAAGGCACATCCAGAAGTCTTCAACGTCCTATTGCAAGTACTAGATGATGGTCATTTGAAAGATGGAAAGGGAAGATTGGTAAACTTTAAAAATACACTAATAATTCTTACATCTAATATTGGGTCAGAATATATAGATAAAATGCAGGCGATAGGGTTTAGTAATGGTGATGAAAAAGATGATTATTTAAATGCAAAAGAAAATGTACTTGGAAGTTTGAAAGAGCATTTTAGACCTGAATTTTTAAATCGCCTAGATGATATAATTCTTTTCGATATTCTTTCTTCTGAATCCATAAGAAGTATTGTTGATGTTCAGATAGGTATAGTAAAAAATAGACTTAGTGGAAAAAATATAACCATGGAAGTGTCAGATAACGCATTGGATTTTCTTTCAGAAACAGGATATGACCCACAATATGGAGCTAGACCACTAAAAAGGTTAATTCAAGATAAAATATTAACTCCAATTGCTAATTTGATGGTATCTGAAGGTATATCAAATGGGGGTGTTGTGTCAGTTCAAAAGAAAGGGAAAGAGCTTGTAGTAGAGGCTATAAAAAAAGGAAAGAAAATAATAAAAAAAAGTAAAGAAAAGGTTGCAGTATAAAATATTTATAGATTGAAACAAAGAACGACTTACAATTGTAAGTCGTTCTTTGTTTTGAAAAGAGTTTAATTTTATGGTATCTTGTTAATTGTTACAAAGTAACAATGCGTCGGTGGCAGAGTGGTCAATTGCAGGAGACTGTAAATCTCCCGGATTTATCCTACGCAGGTTCAAATCCTGCCCGGCGCACATCTTAAAAAGAGTTTTGTTTTGCAAGGCTCTTTTTTGCTATACAGAGCAGGATTTGAACCTTTTGTGATATTATATTCATAATGTCACCAGAGTTTGATACAAAGGAATACTTAAACAATATAATCCAATCAAAAAAGATATATAATTATTCTATAAAAGAAATTAAGAAAATCAAAGTTGATTCTACTGATTATATTGTAAACAAATTAACACGAAAGAAGTTTCGTAGACGTAATCTTGTTGATAAAACTAGAGAAGAAATATTTAAAAAGGTTCAACTGAGCGTAAAAGAAAATAAACCAATACATCTTATAGTTCCTTTTGGAGGATATAAGCATTTTTGGAATGAATCATATCCTGAGCCAGATTGGGCAGAGGTTTTTAATATAGTGTATCTTACAGAATTTGTTTTACCTGTACTTGGTGTACACAAACCTGGTGTAATTATTGAGTATGTGTCTGAGGATTTAATATTATCTCGTATGAATAATTATCCATTTGAATTTTTAGATAAATATTCAATAGCATTTAAAAAACTGATTAAAGAATTTAATAAATATACCCC
>CAZTTV010000025.1:0-8926 GCA_964616385.1 uncultured Candidatus Saccharibacteria bacterium
TTGAAACTTTTTTAAAATACTGTTAGCTAAATTATTATCTTTTTTTATTTCAGCTTTCCTAAGTTTGACTGCCGTTAATTCAAGTTCGTTCTTTAATATTTCCTTTCGAAGATTTGTAAACGACTCATCCAGCTCTTCTATTATATTATTATTTCCTCCAAAATATACCTCGGCATTAAATATCATTTTATTTTTATCTTCTACATCAATTATTCGTTCGAATTCTTTGTCTCCCAAAAGTTTCTTTAACTTTTCTATTTCTTCATCGACAGATATTAAAGCTTTTTTCTCTTCACCTTGCCAAAATAAAATGCTTATTATTTGTTCAATCAAAACTTCATATCTATTTTTTTGTTTATCAGTCTCATTCCAACCTGTATTTGTATCCTGATTATCTTCTTGTTGTAAGTCTTCCGTTTTTATATTTTCCAATTCCGATCTTACGGACTCTACTGATACACTTATCTTTTTTGATACTTCTCCTATAAAATATTCCTGATCTATTTTATTTCTTATCAATTTAACGAATGGTAATACTATATTACTTACTTTTAACGCAAACTCTCTTTGTTCTAAGTCCTCTCTTTCAATCATCTCCATGTAGAAATTTATAACATGATCTGCCTCTAATACAAGTTTTTTCCAATCTTCTGTATTTTTTAATATTATATCAGCAGGATCAAGCTCATCAGGCAAAGCTATCGCTTTTACGTTCATATCCATCTGAAGAGCTATTAATGCACCTCGTCCAGAAGCATTTAGCCCAGCTTGATCTGGATCAAATGATAAAATAATTGTACTAGCAAGTCTTTTTATTATACCAACTTGTTCTTGTGTTAGTGCAGTTCCAGACAATGCTACGGTATTTGTTTGTCCTATTTGGTGTGTCATAAGTAAATCCATCTGACCCTCAACCAATATACATGTATCTGTTTTCCTCATTTCAGATTTTGCTCTATCATATCCATATAGAATCTGTGATTTATTATATAGTGACGACGCAGGAGAATTTATATACTTACCCACCGTTATGTTTCCACCATCATTTTTTGATTGTTCTTTTGTTTTAAAAATTCTACCAGAAAATGCTACTGCTCTTCCAGCACTATCTGATATAGGAAACATGACTCTTGACCTGAACCTATCATAATAACCTCTTGAAACATTATTAGAATGCAGTTTATTATTCTGATCATTAGACTGATTAATCCCGGATGATTTTTTTATTATAAGCCCAGCGTTTTCTATTTCTACATCAGAATAATTTTTAGACTTCAAAAAATTATAAACCCCATCCCAACTATCCTCAGCAAAACCAATTCTAAAATCCTTTAAGGTACCTGGTTTAAGTCCTCTCTTATACAAATATGTCAACACCTCACTATTTTTAGTCAAATTAATTTGAAAAAAAGTAGTTGCGTCTTGCATAATACTATAAAGTCTTTCTTTCTTGTCTATTTCTTTCGGATTTGTATACACAAGCTCTATACCAGCCTTATCAGCTAGAACTTTAAGAGACCCTTTGAAATCAAGCCCTTCAAATTCTTCAACAAACGAAAACATATCACCACCCCTACTACATCCAAAACAATGGTATGTGCCTCTTGCAGGAGATACAAAAAAGCTTGGAGTTTTTTCATTATGAAATGGACAACGTGCCCGATAATTACTGCCAGCCTTTTCTAATTTTATGTAAGACGATACAACTTGTGTTATATCAAGCCTATCTTTTATTTTTTCGATAGAAGACATAAATATACAGATTTAAAAAACCAAAATATAAGACAAAAACTCAAAATTTGGAAATAGTAAAAAGGATGCTAAACATTCCTTAACTTAATCTTCTTTCTCTGCCTGCGCGCTATTTTCAAAATCTTTCTTTAGCCCTGTTCCAGCGGGTATTAGTCGTCCAACTATTACATTTTCTTTAAGTCCAGATAGATCATCTACACTTCCCCTTATCGCTACATTTATAAGTATTCTGGAAGTATTCTGGAATGATGCTGCTGACAAGAAACTACGAGTTGTAAGTGATACTTCTGTAATACCAAGAATTAATCTCTCAGAAACTGCCTTGTCTTTATTATTTTCTGTAACCTTGTCTTGTTCTTTTTCTAATAATCCGTTATCTATAATTTCACCAACAGTAAATTTTGTATCTCCTGAATCTTTAATCTTACTCCTAGAGAACATCTGCCTTACAATAACCTCAACATGCTTTCTGGAAATTATAGCTCCCTGAAGTTCGTATATTTTATTTATTTCATTTATTATATATTGTTCTGTCGTTTCCATTCCAGCATACTTATACAATTCACTTATATCAGCTGAGCCATCTGTAATCAAATCACCAGCCTTTATATTGTCTCCTTCTTTTACCATTATTGTACGTTTATAAGGAACAACATATTCTATCTTGTCATCTTTCTTTTTTGTTTTTGCGGTAGATTTATCTTGCAAAACAACAATAATCTTTTCATTGCCGTCATTTTTAGTTTCTATTACCAGACCATCAGAAATAGCTATTGAAGCTTTTGATTTTGGAATTCTTCTTTCAAAAACTTCTTCTACTCTTGGAAGACCTTGTGTAATATCTCCTCCAACTGATGCAATTCCTCCAGCATGGAAAGTTCTCATTGTAAGTTGTGTTCCAGGTTCACCGATAGCCTGCGCAGCCACGATACCAACTGGTTCACCTATCTCAACTAATTGGTTTCTACCTAAATCAGTACCGTAACATGTCCTACACAAACCATCTCTTGATTGACATGCGAGTGGTGATCTAATAAACACTTCTTCAACTCCAGCATCTTCTACTGACTTAGCATCTTCTTTGGTTAATAGATAACCTTTTTTAAATAATTTATTACCGTTGCTATCCAATACATCGCTTGCCAAAATTCTTCCTCTTATATTTCTTGATAGAGGAATATCAAATCCAGCTGTATTTAACTTTGTTATTTTTCTTCCTTCTTTTGTACCACAATTCTCTTCTGTAATAATCGCATTGTCAGCCACATAAACAAGTCTTCTTGTTAAATACCCAGCTTTTGCTGTATTTAAGGCTGTATCAGCCAAACCCTTTCTTGACCCATGAGTTGTTTCGAAATATTCTAGTGGAGATAGTCCTTCTTTGTTTGACGGAATAATTGGGAAATCGATTGTTTCACCTGCGGTATTAACAATTAATCCTTTCATTCCAGACATCTGAGTAACCTGAGATATTGAACCTCTAGCTCCTGATGAAATCATGACATCAACAGATGCATCTTTTTCTAGTGTCCCCGGCATAAGTTTCTCAATTTTATCTTTAAGCCCTTGCCATGCTTCAATAGTTTTTCTATATCTTTCATCTTCTGATAATAATCCTGCATTAAATTGACTTGTTATTTCATTAACTTCTATTCTTGCTTTTGCAACAAGCTCTGGCTTTTCTTTTGGTACTTTAATATCTGTCATACCCCATGTAATTCCAGATACTGTTGCATATTTAAAGCCGAAAGTTTTTATTTTATCCAAAATAGAAGGCGTATTTTCTGCACCATATTTCAAAATTAAATCATTTACTAATGCAGAGAGTTCTTTCTTTCCTATTTCTTTGTTTATGTAACGCATGTCCTCTGGTAATACATGGTTAAACAGAAGTCTCCCTACTGATGTTTCAAAAGGTTCGTCACCAAACTCTCCATAACGTTCACTATTTGTTTTAAGAACTTTTATCTTTGACCTAAAGCCAACAACACCGAAATCATATGCGGTTATAGCACTATTTGGACTTGAGAAGATTTTCCCTTCTCCTTTTTCTCCATCAACTATTCTTGTCATCCAATAACACCCCAAAACAATATCCTGACTTGGATTAACTATTGGTTCACCAGATCCAGGGCCAAGAAGGTTCTTGCTTGACGCCATAAGTTCACGCGCTTCCTTTTGTGCTTCATCTGACAATGGAATATGTACAGCCATTTGGTCACCATCGAAATCGGCGTTGAACGCAGGAGTTACTAATGGATGTAACTGTATTGCGTTACCTTCTATTAATATTGGTTTAAAAGCCTGAACGCCCAACCTATGCAAAGTAGGGGCTCTGTTTAAAATTACAAATTTATCTTTTATCACACCTTCTAAAATAGCCCATACCTCTGGAATACCTTCATCTATTAAACGGTTTGCTCCACGGATATTGTATGCAAGTTCTACTTTTATAAGCTTTGATATTATAAATGGTCTAAACAACTCAAGTGCCATATGTTTTGGCAACCCACATTGATCAAGATTTAAATTTGAACCTACTACAATTACAGACCTTCCTGAATAATCAACTCTCTTACCTAGTAAGTTTTGTCTAAAGTATCCCTGTTTACCTTTTAGATTATCGGCTATCGATTTTAATGTTCTTCTTTGATTTGCACTTATAGGCATCTGAGATTTATGTCTCATTGAATTATCTATAAGAGCATCAACAGCTTCTTGAAGTATTCTTTTTTCATTACGCAAAATAACATCAGGTGCCATTATTTCTTTAAGTTTCTTAAGACGATTATTTCTGTTTATTACCCTTCTGTACAAGTCGTTAATATCACTTGTTGCATGACGTCCTCCCTCAAGAGCAACCATTGGTCTAAGAGCAGGTGGGATAATTGGTATGTTTGTAATAAACATCCATTCAGGTCTAACGCCAGACTCATTCATAGCAGAAACCATTGAAATTCTTTTCTGTAATTTAATTCTTTCAGCAGCGCCAGCTTTTTCTAATTCCAAAGACAGTCTTTCTCTCATCTTTTTTAAATCTATTTTTTTACACAAATTATAAATTGATTCAGCACCAATTCCTGCTTCAAAAGCTGTACTATATTTTACAGAAAATCGACTGTATGCATTTTCGTCTAAGATCTTCCCTACCTCAATGCTCTGCAATTCCTTTTTAGCTTCTTGCATCATCTCCTTCATGCTTTCTTTTGCTTTATCATCGCTAAGTTGTTTTACTTTAGTCTTATATTCAGCATCTAGATCTTTCATCATTCTAGCTCTTTCAGCTTCATCAATAGATATTATTATATAACTCGCAAAGTAGATTACCTTTTCAAGCTCTCCAGCATTTATATTCAAAAGTAATGCCAGTCTAGATGGAATACCACGTAAAAACCATATATGAGAAACCGGACTTGCCAATTCTATATGACCCATTCTTTCTCTTCTTACTATACTTTTAGTAACCTCAACTCCACACTTTTCACATATAATTCCTTTGTATCTTATTCTTCTGTACTTTCCACAGTAACATTCATAGTCTTTTTCTGGACCAAATATACGCTCATCAAAAAGTCCTCCTCGTTCACTACGATTAGTTCTATAGTTGATAGTTTCAGGTTTTGTAACTTCTCCATGAGACCACTCCTTTATCTTATCTGGAGAAGCAAGCTTTATTGCTATGCTATCGAAATCTTGAATTTGTGTTTTATCTTCATTCATAATGATTAAGTAAATTTAAATATTAGAATATTGTAATCTATACCCTCATAGATATTTATTTTTTATCTTTTCTTAGCTCAACATCCAATGACAAACCTTTTAGGTTGTTCATCAAAACATTGAACGATGCAGGTATATTAGAGTGCCTAATCTTTTCACCCTTTACAATTGAATCGAAGGCACTAGCTCGACCGACTATGTCATCTGATTTTATTGTCAACATTTCTCTAAGTGTGTATGCTGCGCCATATCCTTCAAGAGCCCACACCTCCATCTCTCCAAATCTTTGTCCTCCACCCTGAGCTTTTCCTCCAAGCGGTTGTTGTGTAATAAGAGAATAAGGACCTATTGAACGCATGTGTATCTTATCCTTAACCATGTGGTCAAGTTTAAGCATATACATATATCCAACAGAAATATCTTGCCCAAATGAATCTCCCGTTCTTCCGTCAAAAAGTTTAACTTTCCCATTTTCGTCAAATCCTGCTTTTTTAAGTTCACCCATAATTTCTTCTTCTGTAACGCTCTGAAAAGCAGGTGTTATTGCTTGATACCCTAGAGTATTAGCAGCAAGTCCAAGGTGTAATTCTAGAACTTGACCCAAGTTCATTCTTGAAGGAACTCCAAGAGGAGTAAGAATAACATCTATAGGTGTGCCGTCAGCCATGTATGGCATTTCTTCCTCAGGAAGTATTCGAGATATAACACCTTTGTTACCATGTCTTCCTGCAAGTTTATCTCCGACAGAAACACTTCTCAAAGAAGCTACTTCAATATGTATTCTTTTTATAATACTTGACTCAAGATCATCTCCATTTTCACGAGAAAATACTTTTACACCTATAACTCTTCCGTTTTTCCCATGTCCCATACGCATTGATGAATCTTTAACGTCACGAGATTTTTCACCAAAAATTGAACGTAACAACCTTTCTTCGGGTGTTAATTCTGTTTCTCCCTTAGGCGTTATTTTACCTACCAAGATATCATTTGGACCAACCTCTGCACCAACTCTAACTATTCCGTCTTCATCTAGGTCTTTTAATTTTGCCTCTCCTACATTAGGAATATCGTGAGTAGTAACCTCGGGTCCTAACTTTGTATCACGAACACTAACAACAAATTCATTTATTTTTATAGATGCAAATTTACTCTCTTTTACCAATCTTTCAGAAATAATAATAGCATCTTCATAGTTGGAACCGTCCCATGACATGAAAGCAACCAAAGCATTTTGACCCAATGCCATTTGTCCTCCCGAACTTGATGTTGTGTCAGCAAGAATATCTCCCTTCTTTATTTTTTGACCTAAATCTACTATTGGACGATGATGGAAAGAAGTAAATGCATTTGTACGAGAAAAATTGATTAGTTTATATTCTTTCTTTTTACCTTTTACATCTAATACAATTTTTCGTGAATCAACATAGCCTACTTTTCCATCTTCCTCAGCTATTACAAGTCTTCCTGTATCACGAGCTGCTTTTTCTTCCATCCCAGTAGCAACAAGAGGGGCTTCTGGACGTATGCAGGGAACACCCTGCTTTTGCATGTTTGAACCCATAAGAGCTCTGTTCGCATCGTTGTGTTCAAGAAAAGGAATCATAGATGTTGCAACAGAAAACGCCTGATTTGGAGCAATGTCTATCAAGTCAGCATCTTTTTTATCTATAAGCTTAGGTCGTCCTTCGTCTCTAACCTCTACTTTATCATTTGTTATATTTCCATCTTCATCATATGCAGTAGCACCATGAGCAATTTTATATTTTTCTTCTTCAAAAGCATTTAAGAATACAATTTTTTTTGTAACTTTTCCTTTTTCTACTTTTGCATATGGAGTTTCTATCATTCCAAACTCATTTATTCTTGCATATACGGACAAGTGAAGAATAAGTCCGATGTTTGGTCCTTCTGGAGTATGTATCGGACAAACTCTACCATAGTGGGATGGGTGAACATCTCTTACCTCTACAGCTGCACGCTCCCTAGTAAGACCTCCTGGTCCAAGAGCTGACAATATTCTTAAATGTTCTATCTCTGATAGTACATTTACCTGATTCATAAACTGAGACAATTGGTTTGTTGTAAAAAATTCTTTCACACGAGCTTGAAGAGGTCTGGGACTTATCAAATTAACAGGCAGTGTTGTGTCAACATCAACAGTAGACATTCTGTCTTGTATATTTCTCTTCATTTGCATAATCCCTGTTCTAACTTTTTGTTGCATCATTTCACCAACAAATTTAACACGCCTTGAACCGAGGTGGTCTATATTATCCTCCTCTGAGTTTGGCGTGTTATCAAGTTCTACTATGTGTTTTATTATTTTTACGAAATCATCTAATGAAAGGGTTCTGTTTGTTAGGTCTTTATCTTTTATCCCTAGTCCAAATCTTTTATTAAAACGGAACCTACCAACTGCACTAAGGTCATATTTTTCTACACCGAATATTGATTTCACAAATTCTCTTGCGTTGTCTGGAGTAACCATTTCTCCATCACGTAATTTTTTGTGTATATTTATAAATGAATCCGACATATTCTTTGCTGGATCTTTTTCGAAACTTGCTTCAATTATCTTTTTTGCATTTTCGTTATCATTAAAAAGTTTAATAATATCCTTGTCTTCCATTTCAGAAATTGAACGCAGAAGAGAACTTATTAAAAATTTTCTTTTTTTGTCTATGCGAGTATACAATAAACCATCACTATCTGATTCTATTTCTATCCATGCACCACGCGCTGGTATTATTTTTGCTCCAAAAAATCTTCTTCCTTTTATTTCTTGTGTTGTAAACAAAACACCAAAACTTCTAGCAAGTTGAGGTACTACAACTCTTTCTACCCCGTTGATTATAAATGTTCCATGATTTGTCATCAATGGAAAATCTGCCATAAATAGTTCCTGTTCTTTTGAAGAACCTAGTGTCTTATTTGTAAGCTTAACCTTAACTCTCATAGGAGCTTGATACGTCATCTCTTCCTCTTTTGACTCATGCTCATTGTATTTTGGTTCTGATATTTCAAAACTTGTAAATTCAAGTTCGAATTTTTTACCTGAATAGTCTGATATAGGAGAAAATTCTTTAAATATTTCACCTATCCCCTCATCAATAAGCCATTTAAATGAATTGACCTGATTCTCTACTAAATTAGGCATTTCCATTGCTGACTTCTTATATCTTGAAAAATATTTTTTGTCCAACATACTTATATTTATTGCAAATTATTAATGATTAATCTTAAATCTAATACGCTTAATACGATGTAAAAACAGGGCAAACAACATCACCCAAACCTTTTCCCAAAGGCCTTAAAAAAATATTGAGTAATCTAAAACATTAGTTTCTCAAATTAATACTATTAAATTCTTCTATATATAGGTTAGACAGCTATAACTCAATCTAGCAGTTAATTTCCATAGAGTATACACTACGCTACTTTTTTGTCAAAT
>CAZTTV010000026.1:0-8785 GCA_964616385.1 uncultured Candidatus Saccharibacteria bacterium
AATAAACTTTATTTTCTCCATTTCAAACGATTTACCTGCATGATCTCCAAGAGCTTCCCCAGTTAGTTTTAATAAGACCGTAAGCTGATCCATTTTGTCTCTCCTTTTTTGTTTATACTATAAATTATCTTTAATTACTAAATCCAATTTCATACTAATATATTCCAAATAAAAATCAAGTTTTTAGATTATTTTTAACTTTTTGCGCAACTAGTTTTATTTCGTCATTCTCATATGGTTTACCTCGCCATATTTTTATGGAATCTTTTTCAAGACGTGGGATTATATGAATATGAGTATGGAATACCACTTGCCCTGCTGATGGTTCATTATTTATATGAATATTTATTCCGTCTGCTTTAGTTCCTTTTTTAACTGCTATTGAAACTTTTTTGAGTGCGGGAGATAAATTTTTAAGTGTTTCCTCATCTATATCAAAAATATTCCTGGAATGTTTTTTTGGCACTAGTAGCGTATGCCCTTGGCTTATCGGATTTATATCTAAGAAAGCGAATGAAAATTCATCTTCATATATTTTCTCGCTTGGTATTTCTCCATTTATTATTTTACAAAATAGACAATCCATATTGTTTGTATTGTATACCGTATTTTGTATTTAGTATAGTTTGTTGTGATATAATTCTTCAAATGAAAAACTATCTATTCGCAGAAAATGTTCCAGATAAAGTTAAAGAAAATCTTAAGCAATATGGAGAATTAGCACAGTTATTACTTTTTCGACGTGGTATTGAAACTAATGATAAGGCGGAGATTTTTTTGAATCCTGATTACGAAAGAGATACGCATGATCCATTTTTAATCTTAAATATGGAAAAGGTTGTGCACAGAATTTTGAATGCGATAAAAAATAATGAAAAAATTGTTATTTATGGAGATTATGATTGTGATGGTATCCCTGGTAGCGTAATATTACATGATTTTTTTAAAAAAATAGGATTTAAAAATTTTGAAAATTATATTCCACACAGGCAAGATGAGGGTTACGGTCTAAACAAAAAAGCTATAGAAAGTTTTTCTAAAAATAAAGTTAATTTATTGATTACAGTTGACCTCGGTATTACCGACGTAGAAGAAGTAGAATTTGCGCGTGAGCTTGGGATAGATGTGATAATTACAGACCATCATTTACCAGAGGAGATTCTTCCAAATGCTTATGCCATTTTAAACTCCAAACAAAAAGACTGCGAATATCCAGATGATATGTTGTGTGGCGCTGGTGTTGCATTCAAACTTGTTCAAGCATTATTATTAAAAGGTAATTTTGGAATAAAAGACGGATGGGAAAAGTGGCTTTTAGATATGGCAGGACTTTCTACTATCGCCGACATGGTTCCTTTGTTGGGTGAAAATAGAACAATTGCATATTTTGGACTTAAAGTTTTAGCAAAAAGTCGTAGGCCAGGTCTTTTAAATCTTTTTCGTAAGACTAAAATAGGACAAAAAACAATTACAGAAGATGATATAAGTTTTATGATTGCTCCACGTATAAATGCTGCAAGTAGAATGGGGGCACCCATAGAAGCTTTTAATCTTTTGTCGGCAGATGTTGAGTCTTCTGCCGTTGGACTTGCAGAGAGACTTCATGAATTAAATAATGAAAGAAAATATGTTGTATCTAATATTGTTAAGGATGTTAAAAAAACATTATCAAGTAGAAATATTGATGATGTGATAGTAATAGGAAATCCCAATTGGCGAATAGGTGTTCTCGGTATTGTTGCAAGTAATATAGTTGAAGAGTATGGAAAGACAGCTTTTGTGTGGGGTAAAGATAGTAATGGGGTTATTAAGGGCTCTTGTAGATCTGATGGCAGTGTTAATTTAGTAGAATTAATGAATGGCGCAAGAGATAATTTTATAAATACAGGAGGACATGAAATGTCAGGAGGTTTTTCTATTTTGTCAGACAGGGTACATTTGGTAGAAAAAGAATTAAATAAATCATATAAGAAAAATAAAAAAGAAGTTTACAATAAAAATATAGTGATAGATAAAAAAATGGAAATTTCTGATGTAATGTGGAATGTGTACAGAGAAATAGAAAAATTTGCACCATTTGGTATGAATAATCAGAAACCCGTATTTCTTTTTGAAGATATAAAAATTATAAGATTAAAAAAGTTTGGGAAAGCAAAAGAACACTTAGAGCTTTCTTTTAATAAAAACAGTGGAGGTACTGTGCAGGCAATAAGTTTTTTTTATAATGAGAATTCATTTGATAGTGTGAAATTTGAAGAAAACAGTAATATAAATCTTGTGGCATCGTTTGATAAATCTATGTTTCGTGGAATTCCTGAATTGCGATTGCGAATTGTGGATATATATAAAACAAGTTAATATAAATAATAATGAACAATAAAATAATAATATATACTGATGGAGGGTCACGTGGAAATCCTGGTAAATCTGGTGCAGGAGCCTATATTACAAATGAAGAAGGAAAAGAAATAGGTAGTGCTTCAAAATTTCTTGGTGAGAAAACTAATAATTTTGCTGAATATGAAGCTGTTGTTTTAGGGCTTAAAGAAGCAAAAAAGATATTTGGTGGGAAACTTAAAGATATGTCAGTGCAGGTTAAGCTTGATAGCGAACTTGTTGCGAAACAACTTAATAGGGAATATCAGATAAAACATGAAACACTTTTTCCACTTTTCATATCTATCTGGAATATGCGTGTTAAGGATTTTCCAAATATTAGCTTTACTCATATTAGGCGTGAACAAAACAAAGAAGCTGATAGATTGGCAAATGAAGCTATGGATAGTGGAAATTAGTAGTTTTAATATTATATTTTCCATGCAAGATTTTTATAATATATAAATGCAACAGAAGATATTACTTATTTTCATATTTAGTTTTGTATTTGGCACTGCATTTCGTTCATTTTTTGATTTCGGAGTTACTTTTGGTCTGTTTATATTGTCTCTTGGAATAATTTTACTAATTTACAATAGACTAGTTTTAAGAGTTCCGAATAAAAAAGTTTTTATAATTGTAGTTTTTATTCTATCTTCAGGGTTAGGGATTGTTAGATTAGATTTTGCAAATTCGGGACAAGATTTTAAAATTCTGGATGGCTTTGTTGGAAGTGATATTACTGCAAATGTTGTAGTGGTTGAAGAACCTGACGAAAGAGAATTCAATACAAGACTTGTAGTAAAATTTGAAGAGATATATGTAGATGGAAAATGGAAAGAAGTAAAAACTAAAGCCCTTGTAACAGTTGACCAGTATCCTAAAAGAAATTACGGGGACAGACTTCTTTTGTCGGGAATAATCAAGAAGCCTAAAAACTTTTTTACAAATGAATCTAATACTAGAGAATTTGATTATGTATCGTATCTTGGTAAGGACGGTATTTATTATCAAATGTTTCGACCGAAGATTAAGTTTTTAGGGTCTGGAAATGGCAATATAATAAAAGAAAAACTTTTTTATATAAAACATTTGTTTTTAGAAAAAATTTCAAATGTAATTCCTGAGCCACATGTTTCTTTGTTGGGAGGTCTTGTCGTGGGAGCAAAAAATTCACTCGGTAAGGAACTTTTAAATGATTTTAGAAAAACTGGTGTCATACATATAGTTGTTTTATCTGGATATAATATAACGATTGTTGTTGAAGCAATAATGAGAATATTATCTTTCATACCTAGAGTTATAAGCATGTCTCTTGGTGGAGTCAGTATCATACTGTTTGCAATAATGGTTGGAGGAGGAGCAACTGTTGTTCGAGCGTCTGTTATGGCACTTTTGGTTATGTTGGCACGTGCTACTGGTCGTCCACATGAAATAACCGTCGCTTTATTTGTTGCAGGATTTGTTATGATTTTAATAAATCCTAAAATTTTAGTATTTGATCCATCTTTCCAGCTTTCTTTTATGGCAACTCTGGGGCTTATATACTTAAGTCCAATGATAGAAGAATATTTTAGATTTGTTCCTACAAAATGGCAACTTCGTGAATTTGCAACAGCAACTATCGCAACGCAAATTTTTGTATTGCCACTTCTTTTATATAAAATAGGTGAAATTAGCGTTGTTGCATTGCCAGTAAATTTGCTTGTGTTAATGTTCATACCCGTTACTATGTTTTTCGGATTTATTACAGGTGTTGTTGGTTTACTAAGTACGACGTTGTCACTTCCTTTTGCCACCGTGTCTTATTGGTTACTAGCATACGAGCTTAAGGTCGTTGATATTTTTGCATCGATACCTTTTGCTTCACTCGGTGTTAAATATTTCCCATTGTGGTTGATGCTTGTGATATATGTAATATATTTTTTTATAATATTAAAATTTAAAAAACGGACAGAAAAAACAGTAGATAAAAAATATGAAGACTTTTAGTAAAAATTTTAAATAAATATAATTGATGTATAAAATGTAACCACTTACATTTCCAAACACTAAATTATCCAGAAGACCATAAAATCGATTGACAATTCCCAGACTTATGATATATATGTGGATATAGTTCTTTTTGAATGATTACTAATGTGGTAATTAAAACATTAACAGACACATCTATCAAATTGCGTAGATACGTCAACAAATTGGAGGAATACATTATGTATAATGATAAATTTATCCTTGGGGCAAATCAAAGTTTAAGGATTCAAAAAGCGATGGAGCGTTCCGGACTTTGGACTCCAAAACTGATCCAGACTGCTACGAGTAAGGATAATATGCATTTATTTGCACAATTTCTTCACGGACACAGCGAGATAAGATCAAAAGAAAATAAATGGGAAGAATGGCTATCCGTCACTATCGGTATAGGACCAAAATCTGGCGAAGAGTTTGTTGAGAAGAGTAATGATGAAAGTACTCCTTTTTGCATGAATGCAGCGGCAGAATACATGTTTTGCGAGTCTAGACTTCATGGTTCAAAATTTGAGGTATCCAGTGAGGAAAAGACATTATCTTTGGGATGTGCGACCGCAATAGAAATTACTGGAAAGAAAAAATCTTCTCTAAAAGAGATTTTTGTCGGTATAAAAAGACGTGGTGGAAAAGAAAGTCCGGCGGAAGTTGGTCCACAGCTAGCCATACAGCATGGTCCTGGCTTAGCTAGTAGAGGCAAAGATTTTCTTATCGCAATGGATCCCATTCCAGGGAATTATAAAGAGGATTTTCTTTTTATATTGAAGAACGACAATTACGATGAAAAAAAATCCATTCAACTTAGTGGAAGGTCTATGCGTAACAGCACAAAAAGTGCTGTTGGAATGAATGATTTATGCATATTTGTGATTGAGTGATGTTCATTCCGCGTTTGTCAGTTTTGGCAGGCGCGGTTTTTTATTTGTATATGATAAAATTATAAATAAATGAAAAATGAAAAATTTAAATGGTATTTGTTGGGAACGCTTTTTATTGCAAACTTTTTTATATGGGGAGCTGTCTTGTCAGAAGAACGAGGTGGTATGCTCACAGTCGCGTTTTTGGATGTTGGACAAGGAGATGCAATATTTATTGAAGCTCCGAATGGAAATCAAATATTACTTGATGGCGGACCAAATAAAAAAGTGCTTTCTGAACTTTCAAATCTTATGCCATTTTATGATAGGTCTATTGATATGGTAATAGCGTCGCATCCGGATAAAGACCATATTGGTGGTCTACCAGAAATTCTTAGTAAATTTTCTGTTGATAATGTAATGGAGTCTGGTGTTTCTAGTAACACTGCTGTATATAGAGAATTTGAAAAGATTATTAAAAATAAAAATATCACAAAAATACTTGCAAGACGTGGTATGAAAGTGTGGCTTGATAAAAAGAAAAATATTTATTTAGAGATTTTATTTCCTGATAGAGATACAACTGGCTGGGATACAAATGAGGCATCAATAGTTGCCAGACTTGTTTATGGAAGCTCATCTTTTGTTTTAACTGGAGATTCTCCGCAAAATATTGAGAGATATTTAGTTTTTCTTGATAGTGGTAAATTAAAATCTAGTGTCTTAAAACTTGGGCATCACGGGTCAAGAACTTCCACCTCAGAATTGTTTTTAGGTTCTGTATATCCACAGTATGCTGTTATCTCAGCTGGGGGAAATAATCGATATGGACATCCGCATAAAGAAGTGATGGACTTAATAAAGAAACTTGAAATACCATTTTTAGAAACATCAAAAGAGGGTACAATAATATTTAAAACTGACGGAGAGAGTTTGTATGTGAAATAAAATCGCATACATTAAGTATATGCGATTTTATTTATTTTTTAACTTTTGTTTTGAGGTGCTTGTTTGCCTTCATGCATTTGGTGCATATTTTAATGCGTCCTCCTTCTGGTAGTGATGCCCATTGAAGGTTTGGGTATCTTCGTCTTTTGCCTGTTGGGTTGTATTGTGTAGCACGAACACGGTTGGAGTATCCTCCACCTACTTGTGTTCCCTTATCACATATTGGACATTGTTTAGACATAATGTATTTTTTTGGCAAATATATCTTTGCTCGTTAATTTTCTAAATGTTATCATAAAAATCATATTATGCAAGAAATCGATTTCATATTTTCAGTAGCCGTGCTTATTATGTCTGTTGTTGTTCATGAAGTATCTCATGGATATGTGGCAAATTTGCAAGGTGATCCTACTGCACGAATGGCTGGGCGTCTAACATTAAATCCAGTAAAACATCTTGATCCGGTAGGTTCTTTTGTTGTACCGGTATTCACTTTTTTACTTGGTGGTTTTATTTTTGGTTGGGCAAAACCAGTACCGTACAATCCATATAATTTAAAAAATCATAGATGGGGTCCAGCCATGGTTGCTGCAGCAGGTCCCGCATCAAATCTTATCGTCGCCATTGTCTTTGGTTTATTGATACGCTTTTCTGGGGTATTGAGCATTATAAATCCAGAGTTTATAAAAATTGCGAGCATGGTTGTTATAATAAATATAGTACTTGCTGTATTTAATATGATTCCAATTCCTCCACTTGATGGTTCAAAGGTACTTTTTTCAATACTTCCTTATCATATGCGTTATGTGCAAGACTTTCTTGAAAAGTACTGGTATGTTCTTTTGTTCATACTATTCTTCTTTCTTTGGAAGTTAATAATGCCTATAATATTTATTTTATTTAATTTGATAGTCGGTACTGGTATCGTCTTTTAATATTAATATGTCTAAAAAAGAGCTAGCAGTTTTATACTTTAACATTCTCTACATCCTTATCTTTGGATTTGTTTCTATTATAAATAAGAATTATGAGTTTTTGTTTTACGTTTCCATTGTAATATTTTTTATTATTCTAATTCTTTTTAAATATAAAAAGCTCGGGCTGTCTATTGGTGTTTTGTGGGGACTTAGTTTGTGGGGTCTTTTGCATATGTTTGGTGGGAATATACATATTGGTAATGATGTATTGTATGGAGCACAGCTTATTCCAAAAGTTCTTAGATATGATCAATTTGTGCATGCGTATGGTTTTGGAGTTACTACTATTGTTGGATATCAGTTATTGCGTCCATATTTGAAAGAAAAAATAAACTGGGTCACTATCTCTGTTCTTTTGGTTATGATTGGGATGGGGGCTGGAGCTCTAAATGAGATAATAGAATTTATGACAGTATTATCTCTTCCAGAAACTGGTGTTGGTGGGTATATAAATACAATGTGGGATTTAACATTTAATATGTTTGGGGCGATTATTGCGATGGTCTATATAAACCACAAGAAATGATAAGTACTTGCATTTTTAATAGAAATACTTTAAAGTGATACGCAATGGGCTTTTGCCTTGTTTTTGTTTAAATATGCCTACAATAAATCAATTAGTAAAAAATAGAAGAAAGAAAGCTGTAAGAAAAAGTAAAACGGTTGCTTTGACGCGTGGTTTTAATACTATAAAAAATAAACTTACAAACTATCCATCTCCATTTAAAAGAGGTGTGTGTACAAAAGTTACAACAATGACACCAAAGAAACCAAACTCAGCTTTGCGTAAAATAGCAAAAGTTCGTCTTACTAATGGTATGGAAGTTACAGCGTATATTCCGGGAATGGGACATACACTACAAGAGCACTCAGTTGTACTTTTACGTGGTGGGCGAGTTAAAGACTTAACTGGTGTACGATATACGATAGTACGTGGTGTATTGGATGCTACTGGTGTTGAAAACAGAAAGAAAACAAGAAGTAGATACGGAGCTAAGAAATCCAAAGAATAATAAATTTATATATGAGAAGAAAAGTAAAAAACAGAAATCATCCAGGTCCGGATTTTAAATATAACTCAGAGAAAGTTGAAAAATTTATCAACAATATAATGTTGAATGGAAAAAAGAACACTGCACGTTCTATTGTGTATGGTGCTTTCGACATAATTAAAGAAAAGACAAAAAAAGAAAATCCAATAGAAGTTTTTGATACTGCCATAAAAAATGTTGGTCCTGCTATGGAGGTTCGTTCGAGACGAATTGGTGGAGCAAATTACCAAGTTCCAAGAGAGGTTAGACCAGAAAGAAGACTTGCCCTTGCAATGCGTTGGATTATACTTGCCGCAAGAAGTAAGAAAGGTAAACCAATGCACATTAGTCTTGCAGATGAACTTATGACAGCAAGCAATAATGAAGGAGAAGCTGTTAAGAAAAGAGAAAATACTCACAAAATGGCTGAGTCTAACAAAGCTTTTGCTCACTTCGCTTGGTAGAAAAGCTCCAAAATTAACGAACTTCTTTAAAAATGACATGGAAAATTTACTCATAGTACTATTCGTACAGCTCGTAAATTTTCCATGTCATTTTCTTTAAACCT
>CAZTTV010000027.1:0-8609 GCA_964616385.1 uncultured Candidatus Saccharibacteria bacterium
AACAAACATAATATCGTACTTAATTTTGATACTCGCAATACTTGGTTTTATTGATGCAACTTATCTTACTGTTGAATTTTTTTCTGGTGGTAATGTTGTGTGTGGGCTTATTGAGGGCTGCGAGCAAGTGTTAAGTAGTGACTACTCAAGCATGTTTGGAATACCTCTTTCACTAATAGGCGTTATCTACTATATAATAATTTCAATATTTGCATTTATCTTTTCAGTAAATAGAGATTTAAAGATTTTAAAAACAATACTTTTAATAACTTCTCTAGGATTTATAGCTTCAATATATTTTGTTTACTTACAACTATTTGTAATAAATGCAATATGTATTTACTGCGTTACATCAGCAATCATAACAACAACTCTTTTAATTTTAAGTATAGTTTCAGTTAGGAGACTGCAAAAACAAAACGTATAAAATAAACAATCATTACTTACTCATACCTTAATGCCTCTATAGGACTTTTTTGTGATGCTTTTCTAGCTGGATATATTCCAAATATTAAACCTACTAATACTGACATACCTACACCAATGAGAGCTGCGTATACTGGAAAAGTAAATGTCCATGAAAATCCATAAAACTGTCTTAGAATAATAGAAATGATAAAAGATAATAACGCACCAAGTGCTATACCAATGATGCCTCCGAGGGCTGTTATGTAAATAGCTTCTAATAAAAACTGTTTTAATATATCTTTATTAGTCGCACCCATTGCTTTGCGGAGACCTATCTCTTTCGTTCTTTCAGTTACTGTAACTAACATTATATTCATGACACCAATTCCACCTACCAAAAGAGATATCGCAACAACGGACAGCAAAAAAGCAGTAAAGACACCTAATATTGTACTAATCTGATTAACAACTCCTTCTTGTGTTACAACAAAAAAATCGTCTTTACTGGGATCTGTAATACCATGCGTTTCGCGAAGAGTTGCTTCTATATCACTTACTGTTCTTGCAACCAACTCTGGACTTTCTACTTTTGTCATAACCTCATGATAATAATCTATACCCAATAGATACAATTGTGCTGTCGTATATGGAATTAAAATAGCTTCATCAATATTAAAAAACGAAACTTGTCCACGAGCAGGATACACTCCTATTACTCTAAAATTTTTATTTTTAATTCTTATATTTTTACCTAGAGCATCTTTATCTCCAAAAAGCTCACTCTTAACTTTAGACCCAATAACTGCAACACTCGCCTTTTGCCTAATGTCTGCCTCGCCAAACAATACCCCTTTTTCTGGAAATACATTAAACATTTCACTCATAAATTCAGCTGACCAACCAAATGTCTGCCCACGATAAGTCTCTCCACGATAAGATACTGTACCTGGAACAATTACTGCTGGAGCTATTTTAGCTAAATAAGGAACATTGCTTTTCCTTTTTAAAGCCTCTACATCTTTTGATTTCAAAGAATCCGCAAAAATTGTTTCTGCAATATCAGTAGGTCCAGTTGGTTCTTGTCCTGGTCTAATAACAACCATGTCTGCACCAAAACCTCCAAGTTCATTTAGTATTAGTTTTTCTGCCCCTTGCCCTATTGATACGATAAGAACAACTCCCGTAATACCTATTACGATACCCAAAATAGTTAGAAAGGAGCGTCCTTTATTTGCCGTTATACCTTTAAATGAAGTTTTGAATAAATGGTTTAATATCATATGTGATTAGTTTATATATAAAATATGTACACTGCCACAATATATAATAAGCTATTATTTTTTAAAATGTAAATTTTTATTTTCTGACTTTACTTTTTCATCTTTTGTTATTTTCCCATCGTTAATATGTATAATTCTATCAGCATACTTAGCTGTATAACTTTCGTGTGTTATCAATAATATAGTATGACCTTTTTTATGAAGTGAACTTATTATATTCATTATTTGTTCGCCTGATTTTGAATCAAGATTACCAGTAGGCTCATCTGCAAAGATGACGTTGGGATTGTTCACTAGTGCACGAGCTATTGCAACTCTTTGACGTTCACCACCTGATAGCTGTGACTGCTCATGATTTATTCTATGGCTCAAACCAACAGACTGAATAGCTTCACGCGCCATATCGTCCCAAAGCGACTCTTTTATCCCAGAATAAAGTAGCGGAAGTTTTACATTTTCAAGAACACTTGTACGCGGAAGCAAATTGAATGTTTGAAAAATAAACCCCATCTTCTTATTCCTAACATGCGCAATTTCTTCTTTTCCATATTCACTAAATTTCTTTCCATCAAAAGCATAAGAGCCACTAGTAATATCATCCAAAAAACCAAGTATATGAAGCAAGGTTGATTTACCTGAACCAGACGGGCCCATTATTGATACAAATTCACCTTTTTCTACTGAAAATGTAATGCCACATAATACTTTAGTTTCAATTTCATTTCCAAAATAAGTTTTTTCAAGATTTTTTGTTTCTAAGAGTGGCATATTTTTAGAAATTATAAAGATTTAAATTAAATATTTTCTTTTACGAATGTTATAACCTTGTCTCCCTCATTAAGACCATCTATTATCTCAACCCTACCATCATACCCACGAATTCCTGTTGATACTGATTTTTCTAAAACACTACCATCATCAAAAAGTACTTTTACAAACTTACCATCTTTATTATCAGATATGGCACGAGCAGGAATAGACACTACGTCTTCTCTAGTATTAGTTAAAATATCTATATTTGCAGTCATTCCAGACCTAACCTTACCACTCTCATCTGCAAATCTAAGTGTTACTTCATATGTAGACACGCCATCTATTACTGTTTCTGCTGGGTCTATTGTATAAACACTTGCGTTAAATATATCGTCTTCGCTGTATGCATCAAGCGTTAGCGTTGCACTATTGTTAATTTTAATATTTGCTATATCCACCTCTGGTATATTCGTTTTTATTTCAAATATTTTTGGAGAAATTAGAGATACAACCACATTACCTGCAGTAACTATTTCTCCGATTTTAGCATCTTGCTTTGTTATCACACCATCTATCGGAGCTCTTAAAATACCCTTTGACATTTTTGCTTGATAATTAGAAACTCTTGCTTCTGCTGATCTCACGCGTGCTTTTTCTGCAGATATTTGATCTTCTGTCTTACCAGATTTTTTAAGTGCAAGTTCCTGCTCAGCCAATAATACGCTTGATTGTGCTGCAGTCAACTTCCCTTCCGACGACGTAAGGCTGGCAATTGCATTATTTATATTATTTCTAGCTGTTGATATGTCTGATTTGTATCCATCTATCGTTGCCTGCGTTACTGTTGATGTTGGCAAAAGTGTATTGACAGCAAAAGATAGTCTATCTAAAAATCCTTTTACTTTTGTTAAATTATTTTTTGTATACGAAGAATCTGTCTTCCCATTGTCGGTATTTATATATTCTTCCCAGCTTGTAAGAATTTTTCCAATCTCAATCCTTTTATTTTCTATATCTATTTTCAACTGCGAAGATACTTGAAAATTAAATGTCGGACTATTGCTTTGTGGATTACTAAATAATCTATCTGATTTATTTCTTACAGCATCATCTGACTTCGTAAATGCATCTGAAACACTGTCAGCTAAATTTTTACGAACCTCTAACAATGCTATATTTTGATTTTTAAGTTTGGTTTCATATACAACAATCTCTTCTATACGTGTTCCCTTAATATATTCACTAAGTGTAGCTTTTTCAACATCGAGATCAGCCTGTGCTTTGAGTAATAATGCATATACATCAGAATTGTTAAGCTTAACTAAAATCTGCTGTTTTGATACTTTATCTCCTACAGAAAATGGAGAATAAGATACCTTCCCACCATTTTCAAAAGCCAACTCTACACTTTTTGCTGGTTTAATTTTACCAGTTGCACTTACTTTTTGAATTAGTTCTCCTTTTTCAACAGTAATCGTATCATAGATATTTTTATCATTTTTCTTCATACGAAAACCTACAAATACCAACACAATGACAACCACAACACCGATTGCAATTTTTATATTTGAATATTGACGAAAATAATTAAATATATTCATATTGTTTATATTAACACTTTAACTAAAAAATACTACTGTCTTTGCTTATGTTCTTACAAGATATATACTATATATTACCGACACATTTTATAAACTAACAATAAAAATATGAACGAAAAAATTAAAAATTATCTTGGGATTACAGGAACTTTTGCACTAACAGCTCTTACAATACTTCTGGTGGTTGGAATATATGCTACATACACATTAAGCAAAGGATCCAATCCGACAGAATACAGAAGCTTCTCTGTAAGTGCCAGTGGGAAAATAAACACTACTCCAGATATAGCAAAATTAAATATTTCAGTAATAACAGAAGGAGGTAAAGATATAGATAAATTACAAAAAGAAAACTCATTGAAAATAAAAAAAATAGTAGCGTTTATCAAGGAACAAAAAATAGACGACAAAGACATACAAACAACAAATTATAATTTAACTCCAAGATACACAAATTACCAATGTAGTTTCCGGAATACCGACCCATGTCCATCTTCTGAAATTTCAGGATATACGGTACGTACGAATATAAAAATAAACGTACGTGATTTTGAAAAATTGGGAGTTATAATCTCTGGCGCAACAGAAAATGGAGCTAATACAATCTCTGGTCCAAATTTTTCTATTGAAAACCCAGAAAAAGCAAACTCTGAAGCACGCTCCAAAGCTATTGAGAAAGCAAACAAAAAAGCCAAAGAAATGGCGAGGTCTGGTGGATTTAGACTTGGTAAATTACTTTCTATACAAGAAGGTGGAGGATATTATCCTGCAATAATGCGTTCAGATAGTTTTAGTACTAATTCACTACGTGTCAGCAAAGAGTCCTTACCAGTTATTGAGCCTGGGTCACAAGATGTAACGGTGAATATAACATTAAGATACTCTATAAAATAACAATTTAGACCTTATAATAAAAATCACTCAGCTTCGTATAAGTCTGAGTGATTTTTATTGTAAGTCTATTATAAAATTTTAAAATATGACAATCCTTCTATAATACCAGAGGAATAATTTCCATTCATTTTATCAGTCCCATTTGCAATATAGAGCCTGTCTATAAGTCCTTTTTCTTTATTTATCTTAATCACCTCTTTTTTAACGTCTTCTGAAGCATTTTTCACAAGTATAGATTTATAGCCGTTTATTAAAGCAAGAACATCATTACCACTGTCACCACAAAATATGAGGTTATCCTTAATTTCATTCATTCTCTTTCTTAAAAACTCCAATGCTGTTACTTTTGTAGCTATTTTAGGTAATATATCCACTAACCCAACATCTTTTAAAGGATCAAAGCTATATATTACATCACCATCCATATTTAAATCTTTAATATCTTTTTCTATTCCAAGTACAATCTTATTTTTCTGACTAATATCATTTAAGTAATAGCTTAGTTTATATTTATTTTGTTTAGATTTTTCTTGTAATGATAAAAACTTATTCATATGCAAACTATCTTTTATCTTTTCAACATCCCAATTTGATGCATTTATTTTTAAATATTCAAGCCATTCATTATCAATTATTAATTTATTGTTATTCTTTTTATATATCATTGTTCCAACATCTCCTATAAGATAATCTGGCATCTCAATTTTAAAATTATCTACAGCGTCTTCAAAAAGTGACAAGCTTCTACCCGTTACATAAACTAGAATTAACTGTTTATCTTTAATAATACTGAAAAGATTTGATAAAGTATTATCATATTCTTCTTTACCATTTGGTAAAAGAGTCCTATCTAAGTCTGTTGCAAAAATTATCATAATTTTATAGTTCTATATAAATATAGATTTATTTTTTATAATTGAGTTATACGCAATTACATATGCTGCCGCGGAAAAACCAAGCATTTCTGTTCCACCACGTTCATGTGTTTTGCCATTGTAATATTCTGGGAAAATATAGTCATCATTCTTAAGAACATTAGAAAAATTATTTAAATATTCTTCACCTTTTTCATTCAATGATGACAAGAAAAATCCATGCACTAACGGCCAAAGTCCGCCATTATGAAATTGATATGGCATATTTTTAAACTTAAATAAAAAGTTTTTTCGCAAGTGGTTCCAATTATCATCTCCTTCTTTTATTACTGGATAAAACGCAGGCATAATTGAAGATTTAGATTTTAAAAACTTTTTTACTATATAGTCTTTGATAAGTTTCTCTTCGTCTTGATCTAAAATACCAGAAAGAAGCAACAGTGAATTTGAAAAATTATCTATATGTTGACGTATGCTATGATTTGAAAAATATGCAATTGGTAGCGGTTTTTTGTATTTTCTAAGAAAACCATTGAACAATACTTTATTATAAACATACTTACTATTTTTATTACCTTCTTCTAGGAAATAATTTATTTTAATTAACTCTTTTAGTTCATTTTTCTTAATTAACATTTCTTTGTCTTTTTTGATTTTATGAAAACTATCCAGAGCTATGTAATATAAAACTTGATCAAACAACACATATCCATGATTTATATACTCATCCGCCCAGTCACCTCCTTGTGGAATACTTAAAAGACCTCGGCCATTTAACTCGAGACATCTTAAATAGAAAAATGCTTTCTGTAAAGATTTTTCAAATTGACTAAACAATTTTAAATCTTTAGTTTTTAAAACATATTGACAAACACCTATTATATACCATATTGTTGCATCTATACGCCCGACTGTAGTGCCATAACTTACCTTTCCCTCATCAACAGACACATTAGATGGTATTCTTCCTGTTTCATCTTGGTATTGTTTTAGTGTTTTTAGCGTTTTCTTAAAAGAATCAATCAGAACATCATCGTCAGACACAAGAGACGCTAACCCAGCCACCACACTATCACGTGCCCATATTCTCCTGTAATTTGATATATTCTCTGTGGAAGCGACAAATCCCTTACTAGTCACTAAATTTTTTAATAAATCTATACTTCTTTTGTATGTTTCTTCTTTGGTGTCTTTCATAACTAAATTATCTTAAAATTATACATAAAATTTTTTTCTTGCATATACTATTGTTTATATAGTACAATCTATATCATTATAACACTTTTATATTAATTACATTAAAATATGGAAAATAAAAACAATTTAACTATACCAATAGCTATAGTAGTAGCAGGCTTGTTTATTGCTGGAGGAATTTACCTATCAGGAGGAAATAGTTCAGACAAAGTAGACTCTGTTAATAACGGCGACAAAAAACCCACTAAGGCGATCGTAATAAGACCTGTTGACGAAAGCGATCATGTTGCAGGAAACCCAAATGCAGATATATTACTTGTTGAATATTCAGATACTGAATGCCCATTCTGTAAAAGATTTCACACTACAATGAATAAAATAATGGAGGAATATGGAAAAGATGGGAAAGTTGCATGGGTGTATCGCCATTTCCCAATCGACTCACTTCACACCAAAGCCAGAAAAGAAGCTGCTGCAACTGAATGTGCAAATGAGCTTGGTGGGAATACAGCATTTTGGGGTTATATAAATAAAGTTTTTGAAATTACTCCATCAAATAACAACTTAGACTTAGCACTCCTACCAGAAATAGCAGACGGACTAGGGTTAGATAAAACAGCCTTCAACGAATGTTTGTCGAGTGGTAAATATGATGCTCATGTAGAAGCAGACCGCAAAGATGGAATAAAAGCAGGAGTAAAAGGAACGCCATACACTGTTCTTGTAACGAAGAAAGATGGAAAGACTTATCCTATTTCAGGAGCACAACCATACAATACAGTTAAAACGCTGATTGACGGTGCTCTTAAAGACTTAGAGAAGTAATCCTAAGAAATAATAGCAGACGTATTTTATATACATCTGCTATTTTTTATCTCATATCCTCCAGACAAATAATAATTGTGGAGCATTCTCATTTGTATTTTTATCTCCCAATTTATTCGTCCATATTTGCCATTCAATACCCAAGGCTATATTGTCTGTAACATACCAGCGAAATTGTGGCTGTGCCAAAATCCATTGATACGATTTACCGCCAAGTTCATTATCAAGTTCGGATAAATATTCAATATGACCTTCGACACTAAATTTTATTCCATGAACATTAAACAAATACATCCAATTTATATCCAACATAAAACCGTCATCTTCTTTGGGCGCACCACCTAAATTAATGCCTGAGTTACCATCAATGTATGCCATTAGGTCTGTATTTAAAAAAGAAAACCCTTCGATACACCATGAAAGTCTGACACCTGGTAAATATTTTCTAACATCTGCATCAGCTCCCCAGTTAATCCCAAATATAATTCCAATATCTTTTATTGGACCTAAACTAATTTTTTTTCCGGTAATCTTTCCTAGGCTGAAATTGGTATACCATTCCGCATAAAAATCTTTGTCATTAAAATCATTATCTTTTTCAGAATCTAATATATCAATGAAAAAAAAATTATCTCCATATTTCCAATCACTGGCATGTTGTATCGTATATATATAAGTTTTTTCATTTCCACCACCCGAAAAACTTGGGACAGCAAGATTACCATATTGAAACTGAATTTCTGTAATACTCCGTTTCTCAGCATTTGCTTTATTAG
>CAZTTV010000028.1:0-8502 GCA_964616385.1 uncultured Candidatus Saccharibacteria bacterium
ACTGTTTGTCAAATTTTTCTTTACTAGATACTTCGCTAAGAGCGTGTTTCGCAAGTACGTTTAATATTCCACCAACAGTCCCAGCAAAATATTCAGATGTATCTTTTATGGCATTGACAAAATCAGGTAATAGTAGGTTTTTAGATTTTGTTCCTTCAACTTTCTTTATTTTAAATTTAGAAGATTTTAGAAGTGTCTTTGAATTTTTTACATCTTCTATGCCTAGAACAATAGCATCAACACTTTTATTTCTTAGGGGTACAACAACAATAGACCCTATTGAGAGCTTTTTTGAAGTAAAGTATGTTAGTTGTTCTTTACCTATGCTTTTTGATATTGGAGATACACTGGCAATATACATAGATATTATTATACCATTACTGTTTATTTTATAATTTTATCTTAAATATATTATTATTGTCTTTAATAAAAAATTTACCGTCTTTAATTACAAAATATGGGTCAGTTCCTTTGTATATAGGTTGGAAATTTTGATGTACACGCGCATCTACTTCAATAGCATAGATACCTTCACTAACACTTATTACGATTACGTCCTCTCTTCCAGGGTAAAAACCGAAATTTTTTATATCATCTGTTGATTTGAATACAGAAGTTGTGTTTTCACAGTTATCATTTTTACAGAAATAATTTGGTAGTGATTCCTTATCTTTTAGCCATTTTATGAAGATTGTATTTTCTTCTTTCCAAATTTCAACACGATTTCTTGAAGATTTAACAATGGTTGTTGAAGATGCCATGATTGTATCTTGCGCAATATCTATACTTTTATTATTCGTAAATAATTCATTTATCTTTTTATATTCAGGATTTGCGACTGTCTTTTTTGTACTTGTCGCTGTATCATCTTTACTATCTATTTTAATTATCTTAGGAATTACTTCTCCATTTGGTTCTTTTGGTACTAAAAACGCGATAGCTTCTGATACACGCTTTTCTTCAACATTAACTTCTTTTGCCCATGGCCAATAACCATCTTTTGCTACTAAAATGTTGTATGTGTTTGGCTTTAGGTTTTGCACGAACAGATCTTTTTTAAGTATATTTGTTTTCTTTTTCTTTTTATTATTTATATAGATGTCAGAACCTGTTACTGGAGAATATATATAAATACCGCCTGTTTCAACAATCTTAAAATTTTTTATTCTATACCCGCTTGTATAGAACATTATTATTGGTATTATTACTAAAAATACAGCAAGTAAAATATAGAAATAAAACCTCCTTTTTTGTATTGTCATTGGTTTCATATTATTTGGTATGGGTTATAAGTTTTATATTTGTTCGCAAATTGCGAATTCAATACGGAGTATAGCGTATTTTTATGAGATATTCTATTTGACAAATATCCGTGTGCGTATTTATCTAGAATTAAATATTTTTATAAAAACTATGATTATAAACTATAAACAATAATATGCTAATATATACAAATGCAAAATCTTGATGAAAAATTTTATATTAAAGGTTTAAATGGAAGTAGACATTTAAATGGAGAAATTAGTGTTAACGGAGCAAAAAATGCAGTGCTAAAAGCTATGGCATCTACAGTACTTTTTAAAGGAGACATTGTTCTCAAAAATATTCCAGGTATAGAAGACGTAGAAAGGATGGTTGATCTGCTTGAATACATAGGAGTAGATGTTAAGAAAAAAGGTAGCGATTCGATGGAATTTGTTATAACTAAAAAAATAAGTGGAAATTTTTGTTCAGAAATCTCAAGAAAACTTCGTGCATCAATAGTGCTTACGGGTCCATTATTGTCGCGAGTGGGTAAGATATCTTTTCCTCATCCTGGCGGATGCATAATAGGAGCACGACCTATTGATTTATTTTTAGACGGATTTAAAAAAATGGGGGCTAAGATTAAAGTAGTAAATGATAATTATATAATTGAAGCAAAAAATGGAAAACTTGTCGGTGCTGAAATATTTCTAAAAAATCAATCAGTAACAGCCACAGAAACTTTTATGATGGCAGGTGTGCTGGCAAAAGGTAAAACTGTAATAAAGAATGCTGCTCTGGAACCGGAGATTGCTCATTTGGCAGATTTTTTAAATTCATGTGGAGCAAAAATAAAAGGAGCTGGCACACCAACAATTGAAATATCTGGCACAAAATTATTAGAATCTAAGGGGAGTGTTTATGTTACACCACCTGATAGAATAGAAGCAGGAAGCTTTCTTATATTAGGTGCATTGTCTGCAAAAAAAATAAAAATTACAAATTGTGAACCAAAACATCTAGAGTCCCTGATTGATTTATTGCGTGAGTCAGGTGTAAAAATAAATGTTGGTAAAAACTTTATTGAGGTTATGTCTTCTGGTTCAAAAAAAGGTCTGTTAAGAGCTGTTGATATTAAGACTCATGAATACCCAGGATTTCCTACAGATTTACAGGCACCAATGGTTGTGTATCTTACTCAAACGAGTGGAGAGAGTATAGTGTTTGAAACAATTTTTGAAGGCAGGTTAAATTATGTAGAGGAATTATCAAGAATGGGTGCAAATATTAAGCCGATGGATCCACATAGGGTGATAGTTGGTGAGCATTGCATGTTGCGTGGCAGAAAAATGACTAGTCCTGACCTTCGTGCTGGCCTGGCATTCGTTGTAGCAGCAATAGTTGCAAAGGGGGACTCTTTTATACATAATGTCTATAACATAGATAGGGGATATGAAAGGATTGAAGAAAGACTAAAAATGATAGGTGTGGACATAAAAAGACTAAATAGTTAAGTATACTACCGACTATTTTCTTATTTTATTTATTATTAAAATTATGAATATATTTTCTAAAAAACTTGGAATTGATCTTGGTACTGCAAATACATTAGTGTATTTGCATGGTAAGGGTATCGTTTTAAATGAACCTTCTGTTGTTGCTGTATCTGAGTATGATAATAAAATATTAGCGGTTGGTATTGAGGCGAAAGAAATGATAGGCAGGACCCCAGATTCAATAATTGCTTATAGACCCATGCGTGATGGGGTTATTGCAGATTATCGTGTTACCGAAGCAATGTTGCGTTATTACATGAATAAGTCACTTGGTAAATGGAATATTTTTAAACCTGAGGTTATGATTTCTGTGCCGGCAGGTATAACATCAACAGAAAGAAGAGCTGTTGTTGAAGCCGCAATAAAGGCTGGAGCAAAAAGTGCGTATGTCGTTAAAGAGCCTATACTTGCAGCTATAGGTGCTGGTATCCCAATTCATGAAGCGCGTGGACATATGGTTATAGATATCGGAGGAGGAACACTTGATGCTGCCGTTATATCACTTGGTGGAATAGTTGCTTCTACTTCAGTTAAAGTTGCTGGAGATAAAATTGATCATTCTATTGCGGATTATATTAAAAAAACATTTAATTTGGCTATTGGAGAAAAAACGTCAGAACAAATAAAAATAAAAATTGGTTCAGCAGTTCCGCTAGAAGAAGAATTAACGATGACTATAAAAGGACGAGATTTTATAACAGGACTTCCTCGTGGAACACAAATTTCAACAAATGAAATAGTTAAATCGATTGAAAAAGAGCTTCGTGAGATGGTGAAAGCAATTAAAGATGTGTTACAAGAAACTCCTCCTGAACTTTCATCAGATATTATTGAACAGGGAATTATCATGACAGGTGGGTCTTCTCAACTGCGTAATCTCCCTGAGTTGGTATACAGAAGAACAGGAGTTAAAGCAAAATTGTCTGAAGATGCCCTATATTGTGTTGCAAAGGGTACTGGTATTGCACTAGACCATTTAGAAACATACAAAAAATCTATAATTGCAAAAAAATAATATGGAATTTAAAAATCTAAATTCTCATCATGCATATTTAATAGAAGGTGCAAAAGAAATTATTGTGCCAGAACTAATCTCATTTTTGGATAAGGAGTGGAACTTTGTTGTAAAAGCAAATCCAGATTTTTGGCATGGAGATTTTGAAACTTTTGGTATAGATGACGGTAAGTTTATTAGAGAAATGCAGACCAGATATTCTTTTAATGGTGGTAAGAAGATTTTTGTAATAACCGCAGATTTCTTTACCCGTGAAGCTCAGAATTCTTTGTTGAAAGTTTTAGAAGAGCCAACAAGTGATGTTCATTTTTTTATTATTACACAAAATATACAATCATTATTACCAACATTAAAATCACGTCTCCATTTTATATCTCAAAGACGAGACCCTCGTAATGATAATATCTTAAACGGAGGAAAGTCCTTCGTTGGGGATATTGAAAAGTTTTTGAATTCAAATATATCAAAACGATTGGATTTATTAAAAGAACTTATTGAAAATAAAAATAAAAATGATGCAATAAGATTTTTGGATGAAATAGAATTATGTCTTTACAAAGACACAAAAGACGATAACAATAAGTTATTAAATAATGCCAGTAAGTTTAAAGAGATACAAAAATGTCGCAGTTACTTGAATGATAGGTCTCCGTCCATAAAGATGATTTTGGAACATATTGCGATTATCATATAAAGCATTGGAAATATTGAAGAAAATCAGTTAAACTAGTCGTTATGAGTTACGATTTTACAAGTTTTAAAAATGAAATAAAAAAGATAGAAGAATGGCTAGGTAAAGAGTACTTGTCTCTTCATACTGGTAGAGCTACACCAGCAGTATTAGATAATGTAAATGTAGAAAGTTATGGTTCAAAACAGTCTATATCTCATGTTGCATCTATAAACATAGAAGATGCTAAAACTTTACGCATAAGTCCTTGGGATAAAAGTGTTATAAAGGATATAGAAAAAGCTATAAGTACGTCAGATATTGGACTTTCTGTATCTATTGATGACGAAGGATTAAGAGTATCATTCCCAGAACTTACAATAGAAAGGAAAACGTCACTAATTAAGGTAGTAAAAGGAAAACTAGAAGATGCGAGAGTGTCCATTAGATCTGAAAGAGAAAGAACAATAAGTGATATAGAAAACAAAGAAAAAGATAAAGAAATTTCAGAAGATGAGAAATTTCAGCTAAAGGATGAATTGCAAAAAATAGTAGATGAAGCAAATTCAAAATTAGACGGTATCTCAGATCGAAAGGAAATTGATATCATGAAATAACAATACTTATTTATAAATATATTGTATACATATAAACAAACATGTCAGTAATTATTTTCATTGTAATATTAGTAATATTAATATTAGCTCATGAGCTTGGGCATTTTCTAGCTGCAAAACTATCTGGGATAAGAGTAGATGAATTTGGTATAGGATTTCCTCCAAAAATATTTGGCAAGAAAATAGGAGAAACAACTTATACATTAAATCTTATACCGTTTGGTGGTTTTGTTAAGATATTTGGTGAAAATCCTGATGATGAATCAATAAGTGGATCGGATAGTAGTAGAAGTTTGGTTAATAAACCAAAGATTGTTCAAGCAGGCGTTCTTTTTGCTGGTGTATTCTTTAATTTTCTTCTTGCATGGTTATTAATTTCAATTGGATTTATGTCAGGACTACCTACACCTGTTGGAAGTGCTCCAACTGGTTCTACTGTAGAAAATGCGCGACTTGTATTAACATCAATAAGACAAGATTCTCCAGCAAGCGGTGCAGGATTATCTGCTGGAGATGCGATAGTCGCACTTGTTACAGACAAAGATGCTCTTCAGAATATAAACACTGACTCTGTATCAAATTATATATCTGTTCACGGGTCTGATGTTATAACAATTTTATACAAAAGAGGTTCGGAAAATAAAACAACCACGGTCATTCCGATAGATGGTATTTTAGATAAAAGACCTGCGATAGGTATAACTATGGATATGATAGGGACATTAAAATTGCCCGTTCACAAGGCTATCTGGGAGGGAGGTAAAACAACCATATCTCTAACTATTGCAATGACAGAGGGCTTTTATGGATTGATAAAAGATTCAATTATGGGCAAGGCTAATCTATCAGCTATTACTGGACCTGTCGGAATAGTGGGACTTGTTGGTGATGCTTCTGATTTTGGATTTGTTTATTTGCTTGGTTTTACAGCATTTATTTCAATCAACTTAGCGATAATAAATCTAATTCCATTCCCAGCGCTTGATGGAGGAAGATTACTATTTCTACTAATAGAAGCGATAAAGCGTTCACCAATAAAACCAATAGTTGCGAATACCGCGAATGCCATAGGTTTTGCAATACTTGTTTTATTGATGTTGGTGGTAACATACAATGATATAGCTAAATTATTTATGAATTAGATTTCATAAAATATTTAATATAGAAATTATTAATATTCACTCATAAAAATAGGTCGCTACTAATTATCAGTAGCGACCAAGTTTTTATTAAAAAATACCCTTACTATTCAATTGAGAAATAGTGCGACGTAGTAGAACTTTTATCCATTTTGCATCATATATGTAATATGGATTACTATAATTGCTATCCAATACACAATTATTTTTTACTACAAGCGTTGCGTGTATTTTAATCTGTTCACCAAGTCTAATTTGTACAATAAAAATTTCTAGTTTATTTTTATCGTATCCACGATGTATGAGTTCTCTGGCTTTTTGTAATGCATAATCTTCACAATCACGACCTCTCACTCCAGAAGTAAAATCTTTTTCAGAGGCCCAATGTCCAAATTTATCATCTGGAATTGGGCTGAATGCATTTACTTGTCTATTTACTAATTGTTCTGTTGTTACAAGTGGGTGTTTTTTTATTATTTCACCACAAATTTCATTTCCAAAAACTACACTACATGAAGCACAGATATAAATACTCACTAAAAGAACAATGTTATACATCTTGTCTCCTTTTTTGTTTCTATTAACAATAATTACATGTTTAACAAAAACTAACAAGTACCTTAAGTTAGACGTTGTTTAGGATGAAGTATTATTAGTTAAATATTGTCAATAGTGGCATATAAGTTTTTTCTTGGTAGAATGTACCTAATTATATAAACATGAGACAATCAAAACTTTTTACAAAAACAAGAAAAGAAGCTCCATCGGGCGAAGTTTCTAAAAATGCAATTCTTTTAACACGAGCTGGTTTCATTCATAAAGAACTTGCTGGAGTGTACTCTTTTTTACCACTTGGACTTCGTGTTCTAAATAAAATAAAAAATGTAATTCGTGAAGAAATGAATAGCGTTGGAGGAGTTGAAATGAATATGACAGCTCTTCAGGATAAACAAATTTGGGAAAAGACAGATAGGTGGAGTGACAAAGTAGTAGATAATTGGTTTAAGACATCTTTAAAAAATGGAACAGAACTTGGTCTTGGTTTTACACACGAAGAGCCTATTACAAATATAATGACAAATTTTATTTCTTCGTACAAAGATTTACCATTTTATGCGTATCAAATTCAAACAAAATTTAGAAATGAAGCAAGAGCAAAAGCTGGACTCATGAGGGGTAGAGAATTTTCGATGAAAGATTTGTATTCATTCTCAAGAGACAAGGAAGAGCATGACGTATTTTATGAAAAAATGAAAGATGTTTATATGAATGTCTTTAATCGTCTTGGAATAGGTAAAGATACATATCTTACAATTTCATCTGGCGGTACATTTTCTAAATATTCATATGAATTTCAGACTATCTCTGAGGCTGGAGAAGATACAATCTTAATTGATGAAGATAAAAATGTTGCTGTTAATAAAGATGATTTTAATGATGAAATATTGAAAGAGGCTAGTATGAACAAAGATGGTCTTGTTGAGAAAAAATCTATTGAAGTTGGTGATATATATACTTTGGGTAAAAGATTTTCTGATGCACTTGGACTTAAATATAAAGATGAAAATGGGGAAGAACAGTCTGTATATATGGGATCATATGGAATGAGTCCGTCCAGGCTTATGGGTACTATTGTTGAAGTATTATCTGATGAAAACGGATTAATTTGGTCAGAAGAAATAGCTCCTTTTAAAGTACATTTAATTTCACTTGATAAAGACGAAGAAACAGAAAAAATATACAAAAGATTAACCGACAGTGGGGTAGAAGTGCTTTATGATGATAGAAATGCTCGTGTTGGAGAGAAGCTTGCTGATGCCGATCTTATTGGAATTCCAATAAGGGTAGTAGTAGGTGGCAAATCACTAGAAGCAGGAGGTGTGGAGATTAAAAAACGAAACGAAGAAAAAAGCGAAATTATTTCAATAGAGGGATTAGTTAAGTTGTTTTCTTATAATAAATGGAATAAAAAATAATCACCTACAAAATTTTTTCTGTAGGTGATTTTGATTTTAAAAAGTTATTTCTAGCCAGTTACTTTTTTGGTGTGGTGTACATTGAATAACATTTTTGTGATAACTATTATTCTTGCAAGTAGAAATTTAAAGTAGATATTTAGACTCTGTTTTTCCAAGTTTATCTTAATGTAGCGAATATCTTCCCAATCAAATTTATATTTCACTACACTCCATGCATGAGAGATAATATCTTCTTTGTGTCTATTCATCAAAAATAACAAATCTTCCTTTGTTAATTCATT
>CAZTTV010000029.1:0-8064 GCA_964616385.1 uncultured Candidatus Saccharibacteria bacterium
ATTTACAGAAAGTTTTCTTATGAAAGGAGGAGCCAAAGAGGGCAGTATTGACTCTATAAGATTACCTATTTTATCTTGAAATTGTTCAGCATCTTTTAATTCAATAATAGAATCAAGCTCTTCTGCTACAAATTTTGTTTTAAAAGTTACAACCTTAGAAGTTCCTATGTTCCCTGATTTGTCGTAAGCTTTTATCTTTAGATTGTAGCTAGTTCCTAATTTAAGACCATAAATTATTACACTATGTTTTGTTGAATAAGAATCAGCTGCTGCTGTTTTTTTATAATTAGAATCTTCACCATATAAAATTGCAGCAGTTGTGTTTTCATCAGTATTGAATGTAACCGTAGCATTGAATGCACCAATATCTATTATGTTAATGTTTGAGATGGTAGGTGGGGTAGCGTCACTGGATGCTACAGAACCACCACCAACATAAACAATTGTTGTCGCTGTCGTTGAGGTGGTTGTTGCTGATTGTTCAGATGATGTAGTTGAGTTACTTTGCGCATCTTTTGATTTTACTCGAAAATAGTATGCCGTTTGTTCTGACAATGAAGCTATTGTGCTTGAGTGCGTGATTGAAAGTACACTATCAAGTGTTGTGCTAAGAGGGTATGCACCACTTTCTGTACCATATTCTACTTGAGTATCTGAAAGTTCATCCGTTTGCCACAAAATAACTAATTGGCTAGATGTTTTTACCGGTACGGTTATGGAAGAAATAGTAGGAGCTTTTGTATCATAAGTAGTAGTGAATGAGTAATAACTTCCACCATTGTTGTCTGTTACGGTATTACTACTTCCGTCTGTAGATTTTACATAAAAATAATATGTTTTTTTAGCAGTAAGGCTTGTTAGCGATACATTGTGTTGGAATACAGAGCTAGACCCTCCAACAAGAGACCCACTACCAAAACTAGTTGTGTTTGTATTATTTTGTATATCAGAAAGACTGCTTGCATAAATTACATACGAGTCGGAGTCCTTATCCGTATTCCATGTGATAGATGCCGAACTGTCATTTACAGAATCAGTCGTTACGTTACTTATTGATGGACCAGCCGCGGTAGTAAATGTATATCCAGACCCACTATTGTCGTCAGTTGCAGCATTACTTGAACTATCAATTGATTTTACTCTCAATACATAGTCAGTACCGGGATCAAGTCCACTTATTGTAATGTCATGACTTTTTATAAAAGCAGTGCTTGCTGTACTAGATGAATAATCTCCCAATGTTGCAGTTGAAAATTCTACTGTTGAATTTGAGACTTCATCTGTAGTCCATGTTATGTTTGCCCAAGTTGCTTCTGTTGCTGTTACAACAACAGAAGATATGGTAGGAGCGGTATTATCTGTGCCACCTTGTCCATTAGGTAAATCAGATACAGTTGCGGAGTAATTAGATATATCATCATCTGTATCAGTTGTAACGATTTTATAATAATAAGTGGAAGTTGAAGCCACGCTTGCATCTAAGTAGTAATTCAAATTTACATTAGTTATTGTTGAGATTGCAGAAAAATTGGTGTTATCTGTTGAGCTGTATAATATATAATTTTTGAATGCTGCTGACGTGGTTGCAGAGTATACACTCCAGTTAACAAACAATTTATAATCTCCTGTTTGTATATTAGATATATCTTTTATTTCAAAATTTGTAGGACCAGATGGAGCAACGGATGATGAGGATATTATATTCCCGTATAGATCTCTTACTTGAAGATAGATGGTTTCAAAAGAGGGAGAACCCGTGAATGTCCATGCAATGGTTGTTGATGTAGAAGTTCCGCCAACACTTTGCCATGTGCCACTTGTATCATTAGATCCGTCAGCTGAGTAATCGCTGTTATTAGACATGCGATATTCTATGTTTGTATCATCTGATGTAACTAGATTTATATTGTCTACCGAAGAGTCTATTTTGAATGTTGTTAGAGTTGGGTTTGTTGTATCAATAGTAATAGAACCATCTGTCGCACTTGCTGTGTTATTTGCTCCTTCATTATCATTTATTGTAACTCTAATCTGTGTGCTTGTACTATATGCACCTGAAATTTGTGATTGGAGATCCCAGTAAGCAGTATTTGTGGTGTATGTAGAACTATTAACTGCTTTGTTTGATAATGCGTTGGATGACAAATATGATGAAGTTATAGTGTTCCATCCTGAACCCGTATTGTATTCAAAAGATGGAGTTATGTATCCTGGTGTAACACTACCTGAGCTCGTGTCTGTATCTCTAATGGAATATTGAATTTTTACTTTACCCCAATTTGCATCAGCTGAGTCAGAAATTTGCGCCGCAGTAATACCGTTACTTCCGAAACTAGAATCAAAATTAGGGGATGCATTTACAACATATGTCATAGTAATATCAGACAACGTAGAAGTACCTACTGCAGTAGAGTCTGCCGTAAAGTATGTTTTGTATTGTATCCATTGATCTCCTGATCCATCCGAAAGCGCACTTGGTATAGATTCACCTCCAGATGGATCTGTAAAGTATGTTGTGGTGGCTCCATTTGATCCAACCCAGTCAGTCCATGTACCAGGGCTTCCAGAGCTATCAGGAGCTGTTCTTATTTGAAATTTAATATCAGCACCAGATGGAAAAGATTCAGTCCAAGAAATACTAGACATTGCATTTGCCGAGTCTGTTGTATCAAAAGCAGAAGATATTAGGTTTCCAGATGCAATATAGTGATTAATAGTTACACTATCTAGCGATGGAGAACTAGATACTCCATTTCTTGTAAGATTTGCTCTATATTGTACATACCTATTACCGTCAAGAGCAGAAATACTAGCACCATTGGAAATACTTGTTTGCCAAGATGTCCACGTTCCATCTGGTGTTGCTGTATTTCCAGCTCTTATGTCCATTGTAATTCCAGTGCTAGACGGTGTTGTAATTGTATAATCAAGAGTAGAAAATGCACTTGTATACCCTGTGTCTATTACTTGAGAAGTGAATGTTCCTGATGTATCATAGTAGTCAACATTTAATACCACATCACTAGAGTTTCTAATTTGAAAATAATCTTCCAGTGGAGTGTAATTTGAATCTGTATCAGTTACAACTATGTATACCTGAGTTCCTATATATGAACTCAATCCTGTACATGTTGTTTGCAGTCCATTCGCTGATGGCCATGGGCATTGCACTAGAAGAGCATCGTCTGAGGTGCGGTATACTCTTACTTGTACACCATAAACTGTAGCCCATGTAAGTTTGTCTGCATTTGCAGGAAGATAGAAATTACTCGATGTCATTGACCCGTAGTTCTCTAGTGCAATCCTACCTTCATCACCTCCAGAAATAACACCTGTTTGATGAGTACAACTTCCAGCTGTACATGTCCATGATGATACATCTGTTTGGAAATTCCAGTTTGGGATAGTTCCTGTTGTCGGTGCTATAAATTTAACACTTGCGGAATTTCCAGTACCACTTACTAGCGTATTTGAATGAGTTCCATTACCAAAACTCGTATCATTTGTTTCTGTTGTGCTTGCAGCTATACTCACACTTATTTCTCCTGATGTGGAAAATACAACATTTGAAGAACTAGTAAATTTTGTCCAACCTGTTTGGTCTGTACTATGAGATGCGTTGCTTACCGATGTTCCGGTTGACCAGTCTGTTTGAACCCAAGTGTATGTAGAAGCATTTGTGTTTATTACAAACACCAAAAAAGCCACAACAAAAATACTAGTCAGTATCACTGTATCTGCAATTTTAGATATTTCGTTTTTGTCTATAAAAAAAGACACAAGGTGTACAATATGAGTTATTAAAATCTCTTAAATATATCATTATTATACACTGGTGATACTCTACTTTCCAGAGAAAGCTTCTTTTGGAGAAAGTTTAGCAGCCATCTTTGATGGCCATAGTCCAGATAATATTCCTACAAAAGCAGCCATTACTACTATTAGGATAATAAATTTAATTGGATATATAAAAAGATCAACGGGATTTCCTCCAAGTTGTGATGCAAGTACGTTAATTCCAAAATTAAATAGTTCACCGACTCCTATACCAAGTATAATTCCGCCTACTCCTCCTAAGATACCCATAATTAACGCTTCCATTAAAAAGATATTTCTTATTTCATTTGTAGTAGCTCCCAATGATTTCATAATACCTATTTCAAAAACTCTTTCCAGGAAACCTATAACCATTGTGTTTATCATACCAATAGCAGATACAACCAACGCTGCAACACCAAACACTACTAGTACAACTGTTATCGCAGTCAATATTTTTCTAGCTTGATCTACTAAATCAAGACGCGCTGAAATTAAGAAACCTTTGTCTATCAAAGCATCACGAAGGGCATTTATTTTATTTATATCTTTTGCTTTTACAAATATATTTTGAAAATATGGTGGACTATTTTCTATAGATTTGTTTGAAATGATTATAAATGGAGGTTGAAAATCGTCAACGATGATCCCTTTTATAGATAATTCGTTAGGAATATCTATCCTAGTTTCCTTTTTTGTTTCGTTGTTGTCTGTATAAAATATTGAAAGTCCAACTTTTTTACCTAGTATGGTTTCATCTAGTGGTAAGTCAAACATACGCAATGCTGCGCTAGATATAACAACGCTATTTTTATCTTTGTTAATAGTTTTTCCTATATCAACTCCTGTACCAGAAAGTCGAAAATAATTATCATCAACGCTTTTTGCTGAAATAAATCCAGGTATAGAATCTATTTTAATTTCAGATGTAAATTCTGCTACCGCACTTATTTCTGTACTCTCAGGAATAGAAGACACAGAATCAATCTCATCCTGTGTTATTTGGAGTTTGCTTTCGGCAGGGTAGAAGGCTTCTATTGTGATAAGTGAGTCTTCAGTTGAAGCTAATTTCCCTATTAGAATAGATTGCATACCATAACCAAGAGAAACCAGAAAAAGAACTGTTCCTATACCAAAAGACATACCTAATATTGTCATCATGCTTCTGAATGGACGTGTGTGAAATACTCTTATAGACAACATAAATAAGTCAAAAAATCTTAAATGACCCCCTTTGTTTTTGTTATTTAATATTTTTGTATTATCTTGTTGCATAAAAAAAGTTTAGTTGTTCTTTCTATCTATAGCAATTTCCAATTTTTCTGCGATACGTATGCTTGTATTGATATGTAATCCAACACCTCCGTACTTTTCCGGAAGATCTAGTATTTTTGTAAAATTGTCTATTGTTATAATTTTTCTAATATAATTTGATATTGCCTCGTCTATTTTTTTAATTTGTGTATCAGAAAATTCTATCTTAATACCACTAAAAATCCAACTACGTATATGTTCGATTTCTTTAGAAATAGAAATATTAGTTTCGGAGTTTATTTTTTTGTACAAGTCTTTTATCTCTTTTTCTTCTTCAGCAAATCCATCAACATAAGAACCTATATGTAACGCTGTTTGTTTCCATAACCCAACACCACCTTCTTTTATCGGCATATCTATTTTTTTTACGAACTCTGAACTGGTAATATCTCCACGAAGACGCATTGCTATATATAATTCAAGTCTTTCATTTTCAAAATTTGAAAATCCGTTAAACATTAGTCTTATTGTTTTTGCTCTTTCCTCAAATGAAAACTTATTTGATATAGTATTTAAAATAGTTTCGCCCTCTTTCTTTTGTTCATCTTGTTTTCTGTTGTTTATTTCAACTTTTTTAATTTCCCCGTCACGCATGTGAAAAATTTTTTCTGTGTCCTTAAGACTCCATTCTTCATGAGTTACAACAATAATAGTTTTCCCGTCTTTTTCATGGAAATCTTTTAATATTGAAAGTACGTTTTCTGCATTTTTTGAATCTAGGTTACCCAATGGTTCATCAGCTAAAATAATAGGTGGGTCGTTTGCCATGGCTCTTGCTATTGCAACTCTTTGTTGTTGTCCCCCAGATAGTTCACTTGGAAATCTATTAGCCAGATGAGTAATTCCAAGTCTTTCAAAAATTTTCATCATCCTTTCTTCTCGTTCTTTACGAGGTATTCCTATTAGAGCCATCGGCAATACAGCATTATCCATATTACGTAATGAGGGTATTAGATTAAAATTTTGAAAGATAATCCCTATGTTAGATTGACGATATATAGCCAATTCGTCTGGAGAAAGATTTATTAATTTTTCTCCAGATACAGTCACATCTCCGTTATTTGGCCTTTCTATTCCTGAGATAATATAAAGTAGCGATGATTTACCCCCACCAGATGGACCATAGAAAGCTACGTATTCCCCTTTGTTTATTTGGATATTTATATCTTTCAGTATGTGTGCCTCATTCTGTTTTCCTTTATTGTAGAAAAAATTAATTCCAGTTAGTTTTATGATTGAATCCATTAGTATAAATAATACAATACTAATTATTTAAAGTACACGATTAAAGTTGAATTTTTCTGCTGTTGCTTTTTGTTAAATAATTTCATTTCACATAATAAAGACTGTGTATAAAATTTTGATTGGAGCAGTGTTCCCATTGAGGCTTTTTTGTTTTAAAATATAGGTATAGTAATTTATATGAACGAAACGAAAAATACAAAACAGAATAGTAATTTTAAAGTATTTTATGCTATATCTCTTGCATGGCAACTAGGATTTTTTATTGCTATTCCTATTGGAAGTTTTCTGTTTATAGGAGTTTTGGGTGATAGATTTTTCAAAACAGAACCTTTTTTACTTTTGCTGGGTCTTTTGATAGGTATTATAATCACGATTTATGAAATGTACCACCTACTAATTCCATTAATTAAAGATAATTAAAATGATTAATATTGAATTGAAATCAGAATATATTTTGTCGGTTTTTGGAGTATCTTTGACTAATACTTTTCTTACATCTATTTTGGTTACTTTATTTTTATGTACCTTAGGAATAATTTTTTATATGAACAGGCAAAATCATAAAAATATTATTATCAATGGAATGAGAGTTTTGATTTTTGAATTATTAAAACTCACAGACATGGTTACGCAGGACAGAGAGCTTTCTAAAAAAGTTTTGCCACTTATAACTACATTTTTTCTATTTATAGTTACAGCAAATCTACTGGGGTTGATTCCTGGATTTCTAGGAGCGTTTTTTGTGGGCACGCCCGCAGGAGATTTTTCTGTACTAAGGTCTCCTAATAGCGATTTAACAACTACGGTTGCATTGGCATTATTTTCTGTTTTTGCGATTCAATTTTTCTCTTTTCGAGAGTTAGGAATAAAGAATTATATAGGTAGATTCTTTAATTTTAAAAATCCAATGCAATTTGTTCTTGGTTTTTTCGAGATGATATCAGAAGTTGTTAAAATAGTATCTTTTTCTTTTCGATTGTTTGGAAATATTTTTGCAGGAGAGGTTCTTCTGTTAGTTATAGCTTTTTTAGTACCTTATATTATTCCGTTACCTTTTATGATTCTTGAAGTGTTTGTCGGTATTGTTCAGGCATTTATTTTTGCTATACTTACATTAACATTTATCAAAACAAGCACAATGCGTCATATTAGGTCGGTGACGAAAAATTAGTAGTTTATAATTAAGAAATAAAAACATGATTCAAGATCCATCAGCATTTACCATGGCTGTCGGTGCAATAGGTCCAGCACTTGCGATTGGTATTATTGGAGCCGCTGCTTTAATAGGTATGGCACGCAACCCTGAAAATTCTGAAAAAATCCAAATAGCAATGATTATCGCTATAGCATTTGCTGAAGCAATTGCTATATATGCTTTAGTTGTCGCCCTTATTCTAAAGTTTGTTTAATAAAAGTTTGAAATGGAATTATTAGGTAACCTTGGTATAGATATAAAGCTTTTAGTAGCTCAAATAATAAATTTTGGGTTGCTTTTGTGGTTACTTACAAGATTTTTTTATAAACCTATTGTTAAAAGGATTGAAAAAGATGAAGAAGAATTAAGACAAGCTCAAATACAAAAACAAAATCTAGAACAAGAAAAAAATGATTTTGCAGAACAAGAAAAAAAAGAAATAGCTAGAACAAAAAAACGTACAAAAGATATAATAGAACAAGCAGAGAATATTG
>CAZTTV010000030.1:0-7864 GCA_964616385.1 uncultured Candidatus Saccharibacteria bacterium
AAGAGCAACTGTCTTTCTCATTTCTCTTATGATTTTTATGGTTTTCATTCATAATCTTTTTATATTTTTAACTCAATAATACAAGACTCAAAACCACATACTAAAAGTCCTTACTATTTAAGAACCCAAATCCCGAGTCCTACTAATATAATGATACCTGCGCCCCAGATTACAATAGTTTTCATACTACCAGAATCATTACTTTTATTATCTCCAGTATCTTCTTTATTATTTTTAGGTTCTTTAAACCCAGTATCACAACAACCCATATTTTTTTATTTTAATTATTAATCTGTTCTATATATACTTCAAACACTACTGAAATTAAAGCGACTTCAATTTTTCAATAAGTTTATCTTTGTCTACTCCTCCAGTTGCAAACAATTCACCATTTATAATTATTCCAGGAGAAGCCATCACGCTATACTTTTGCACCAACTCCTGTCCTTCTGGTGTAGTTATATCAATCTCTACTACTTCTACCTTATCTTTAAAGTCAGGTATTATTTCGTCAAATATTTTTTTTACTTCTGCACAGTTATGACAACCAACCATTGTTAAAAATTCAATTTTATTCATATTATTTATTATTTTTACTTATAAATCTTAATTAATAATTTCTTCATTTTTTTCTCGACCTGCTTTTTTTGCTCTTCGCCTATACCAATCAAGCGGAATTATTATCATCAACAAAAGAGTTATCCAAGACCATGGCGACGGTATAAAATCAGGACTCTCAGCATGGTCTTCTTTTGGAGCAGGAACATTTTCGTGTACATGATCGACTGAGGTTCCGGGTTTTTCTTCATGCTCTGTCATTTCAGTAATTCCACTATTCTCACCTGTTATAGTTTGTATTGCTTGATTCCAACCCTTGTGAACAACACTATCTTCATACCACTTATGTGATGTTCCACTTATAAAGATAAATGCTCCAAGCAAGACAAGACTAATACCAGTCCACTTTGTTACTACAGCAGTCTTTTTAGCAATATTCCCAACTGCATTAACTCCCAATATCCCCAATATTGCTAAAAAGATAAGTGGCGTTGCACGTCCAACTCCATGTATAAACCCAAGCCACCATCCGTTAAGCAAGCTACCAGTAACAGCTATGTCGCCAAGCAAAACATAAAATAATGGATTTGGACATCCTACTCCAGCATTTCCAAGGAACAGTCCTAGAAAAAATGCTTTCAAGTAATCTCCATGATTTTGGATAAAATCAGGATACGAACCTTTATAGCTTGGCATTTTGAAGTTAATTAGATTTAACTCTGAAAGCCCAAAAATAAATGCGGCTAAACCACCTATTATAAATAGTATACGACTAACAGTACCCGCACTTCCTACTGCCTGATCAAGACCAATTGATTTTCCTATTATTGCAACAAAAAGTCCATAAATCGAAAGTGTAATTGATAAACCTAAACCGAAAAACAAAGCCATCAAAAATCCTTTCTTAGCTCCCTTGCCCATTGCCATAGGAACTATTACAAATGCAAGTGGTAATGTACAAGGTAGTACTATCATTGATAGTCCCACAACATATGCAAAAGCAATATTAACTGTCTCACCAGGGCTCATAAATAAATAGAAAGCTCCTACAAGTAAAACAGAGAACAGCACGAAAGCTATTGAAACAAGCCATTTCTTTGCACTATCACTTATTGTATTATTGTTTGTATTTTCCATATAAATAAATTATATATTTTTAATACTACCTTTTGGTAGTGTATCTTTTTTGCTTGCTTTCCATTCATTCATTCCATTTTTTAATTCAAAAATATTTGTGTACCCCATTTTTGCAAGTTCTTTTGCTGCTTTCTTGCTCATACCACCACTACGACAATACAACACTACTTTTGAATTTTTACTAGGAATTACCGATGCTATCTTATCTACTTCATCATAAGAAATCATATAATCTGTTCCGGGTACATGTTCTTGTTCTGGAATATGAACATCAATCAATGTAAAATCCTTATTTCCAAGCATACCACTAAGATCGTCTGACGAAATACTCTTAAAACCTAAACCACTGTGTCCATCTGCCTCTTTAGTGTGCTCATCCACACCATCATGTTCTTTTAATTTTAGTTTATCTTCTCCTAAGTCATAATCCATATTTACATATATCTTAAGTTCCGGTGATGGTTTTACATTAGACACAACTTCTATTGTTTTGAAAAATCTTCCGCTAGGTTCTAGATGAAGATTTGCATCAAATGCAACTTTTATTATTGCTTTTTCTCCAGGAGCAATTTCTTTTTTGTCTATAGTTGCTTTTGTACATTCACAAGACGCTGGTAGCGAATCAATAACAACAGTTTCTGTACCATTATTTACAATCTCAAATTCTGTATTAACAACACCTTGACTTTGTTTTACAACGCCAAAATCATACTCCTTATTGTTAAATCTAATAGATGGTCCTTCTGATTGAGAGAATTTTTTAACACCATTTCCTCTAAATTTCATAGATACTTCTTGATTTGTATCTGTTTTAAGAAATATATCTCTTACAATCTTACCTGTTGCATCAGGTCCATGCTTCAACGGATCGTAAACAGCCTCAATTGTAATTTCTTCTCCGGGTAAAACTTCCATACCAATCTTTGGATTTGGTTTATGTGATGGACCTACCATTCCAAATGGTCCAGATTTTTCTCCAGACGCGCTAAATATGTCAGCCGTTGTACATGCACAACTCGTTTCTGCATTTATTATTTTAACTGGTCCATCGCCAGTGTTCTTAACAATAAAATTATGCTTAACAAATCCACCTGTCATTAATATTTCTCCAAAATCAAAATCGCCATCAACAACCTCAAGTACTCCCGTACCACTTGTTGCTGGGGTAGATTTCTTACTTAAAAAGAACCAACCTCCAACTATGATGACTAATGCTAATACTGCTATTGTTATTTTCTCCATATTGTTATAAATCTAAATTTTATAATTAATAATATACTTTACTTCTTTTTTAAAATCATACACCACAACCACTACCACCCTGAGGTGTAATAGTACGTTGACTCTTTTGCTGTACTTTCTGTGTATTTTGAACAGGTGCACCACTTTCCACACCACAACCTCCTCCACTTCCTTGTGATTCTGTCTGTTTAACATCACTATTAAGATTGCTTTCAAGCCATCCCTTAAGTCCGCTCCATCCTCTACCAGAGAAAAACTGTTTGCTAACAAAGACTTTGGCATCTATATCTTTAAAGTCTATATCTTTTGTCACTTTGAAAAAAGTTGCAACATCAACAGCTTGAGATGGGAACCAATACGAGCTGAAATATTTTGCTGCATCAAACATTTCACTTTCTGTTGCTCCATTTGATGCCATTAGCTCCAATACTCCTAGCAATGCCATACCATGATTACAATCAGGAAATGCTGTAGAATTTCCACAACACGGACGATACACATTCTCTGCTACATTCTGTAATCGTTTTTGCTGTTCTTCAGTAAGCGGGGCAAGACGTGATTTTGCGAAATATTCAGATAATGGTTTTGTAGCAATCGTCCACCCTCCTGTTGAAGCAAAGTTACCAATCTTACCTTTGCCGTACTTAACAATTTGACCTTCAGTCAAAATAGGATTTTCATTTGCAAGACCAAATGCCCAGAAAAAGTTTAATAAGAAATATGAATTTTCTATATTGATTGTAATTGTCCCACTGTTTCCACCTTCACTAAACACACCAAGCTGTTCCTTAGTCAAAGGAATTCCAGCACGATCATAGACTGCTTTAAACTTATCAAAATCTATAACTCCATCTCTTACTAATCTGTACCCTATATCTCCATAAGTAGCGTTTATTGCATATCCTTCTTTTGGATTTACCTGATCAATCAAATTGTTTAAATCAGATTCAAGAGCTAATTTGTTTGAGGTAGGAGCATTTATCCCATCTCGCTGAAATTTCACTTTATATTTTTGTGGTAGATAAGGAAGCAAGAAAAGAATTGCAACAAAAACTACAATAACAATAATCGTTGTATTTATTCTTTTTTTTGCACTCACCTTATCTGATTTACATATACCAAGGACAACATCTGCTGACTGAAAAATAGAGAATGCTAGTAATATTATTGCAAATACCTTAATCTCAAGTCCCTGAAATGGAAACACTGCGAGAGAACCTGCTATACCTAGTATTGGTAATAACCAAGCTCCACAAACAGGACACCCACTTGCAACTGCCCCAAACAAAGCTCCAAATAAACTACTAGGTGCTGACTCTTTGGCATTTTCTCTAGACTTCTTGAATACATATATAACCATTGCCATAGAAATACCAAATAATATAGCTGTTGTGATACTGAGAATAAGAGACGCCCAATTATAAAATGCTACATTTTGTGAAGAAAGTATTCTAAATGTTGTAGCTTGACTGAGTAGAATATAATCCAGTGCTAGAAAGTTAAGCCCAAAACTAATTGCGAGTATTTGGTAAATAAAGTCACCAAACAAGACTTCAATAGCCTTTCCAATATTTTCTATTTTACTAGACACTTTTTTTTCTATACTACTCATATATTTTTTCCTAATTTTATTATTAAACTATTTTAAATTTACTATTTAGGTGGATTACCATGTTTTATAATATCTAAATTACATGAGTGATTTTCTGAACACCATTTCTGACATTTTTTCATCCATTCTTTGTCTTTAAATTCATAACCACACTCAGGACATACATATATCTTATTCTCAATTTCTTTTTTATCAGATTTATTTATAATCAAATATTTTATCAAAGCTACAACTCCGAGTATAACGAGTACCCAAAACAAGGTCATGAACAACCAGCCAAAACCACCCATCATACCCAAATCAAATGAATCATGGACATCTTGAACGCTTTCTACTGCTCCTGTATGGGCAAGCGCGATATTTGTAAAAAAATAATTCATATTATATATTACGCAGATTTATCTACTATGTTTCTAATTATACCATCTATTTCTTCAGGCGCTCCATCAAGATTAGCTTCTTTAAAAAATTCCTCCAAAACAACAGGTCGCATTGCTGAAATATATGTACGTTTATCTTTTATATGTACGTTTATCTTGCAAGGCATACATAAACCTATTTTTATATCTGCCTTTAAGAACTTGTTGGCAAATTTTGGACTGCAAAATTCAACCATCTTTAATGGCTCCATTTCAAACCCAGCACTCGTAATAGATTTTTGGAAATCATGTACAACTAAAACCTTTAACCCAGCATCTGCAATCTCTTTTTGTACAGCATCCACAGCCTCATCAAAACTTTTATTGGTGTCTTTTGTGTAATCAAAATTTATCATAATATTAAATTAATTATTTCTTTTTTGATAATTTATAAACTGTCAGTATTTCATCTACAGCCTTTTTTTGTGAGCCACTTTTAATTTGTTCTACAACATGCGAAGAGAGATGATTTTCTAACATTGCATCTTCCACTGATGACAAGGCATGTCTTACTGCCGATGCTTGAGTGATTATATCAATACAGTACTTTTCTTCATCTACCATTTTTTGTAATCCTCTCACTTGCCCTTCAATAATTTTAAGACGCCTCTCTACTTTTTTCTTTATTACTTTTTCCATATAAATATATTATACCCTATGGGGGTATAATAACATATTGACATATACTCATATATATCTTCTACACACAAAAGACTCCATGAAACCAAATGTCACAACATTTATACTATATCAGGCTCTATGATATATGAATCCATTTTATTTATATTTACTATTGGCAATATAATAACTTAGGAATATAATTATTATATTGGAAATTATGTAGATTTTTAGGTCGATATTATCAACAAATAATAAAATAATAATATGACTAATAAATTAAACGCTCTTACTTTGGGATATGCTGGTGCAATAGTTGCGTCTGCATGTATGCTTATATTAGGTATTCTAGGAAATATGGGGGTATACACAAATACTGTTGATGCAATGATGCAGTGGCATCAATTTTTCTCACTATCTATAGGAGGAATAATCGGTGGAATAATAGAAGCATCTATTAGTAGTTTTGTTGTACTATATGTTTTTGCATTGGTATACAATGCAATCCTACCAAAATAAACAAATATACTGAGACATATAAATATAAAAATCATCGATTATCGATGATTTTTATATTTATATAATACACTACATAAGTTTAATGCTATTTTATTTTTTTATCTTTAATTTAGAAAGATCGAGAGTTTCGTCTATACGAATTTTTTTAACAAATTCTGGCACATGAGATACGAGAACCATCGCTCCTTCATATTTATCAAGTGCACTTGCAATAATTGGTAAATGCCGAAAATTTATATGATTAGTCGGTTCGTCTAGTATTAATAGATTTGGTTTAAGCAAAACAAGCTGAGCAAAAGCAACAAGACCTTTTTGTCCTTCAGACAAATTCCCCACTTTTGTATATATAATATCTCCAGTAATTAAAAAACCTGCCGCAACACTACGTAAAACCTGTTCATCTTTTTTATCCATAACTCTTTCTAGTGTCTGAAAAACTGTCTCATTAAAATCGAGTGTTGAAAAATCTTGCCTATAATAACCTACTCTCACTCCATCTGAAATAACTGCTCCATTTTCTGTATTGTTTGCTAAATGTTCAAGTAGAGTACTTTTACCAATACCATTTGGACCAGTCAAAATAAGATGTCTATTCTTCATTAAAGATACATTTGCAGCACATTGGACAACCTTATTATCTTTCATTATAGAAAGTGACTTAATATTCAATATCTCACCAATGTGGTGTTTTTCTACATCAATATCAAACTTACGAATAGTTTTATCTTCGCGCCTTACATCTACTTTAGATTCTTCTGCTTCCGCCGCGCTCTCGCGCATACGCTTTGCTAAGATTCTCATACGTCCTCCTTTATTAGCAAAGAAATTTGCTTTGTCTTTTTTTTCTTGAATATGTTTTTCAAATTGAGCATTCTTTCTTTTTTCTTTTTCTACTCGTACAACAATCTCTCGAACAACATCATTATAATTACCAACATATTGTTCTATCTTTCTAGTAAAAACATCTAGATATAAAACTCCCTGAGTAAACGCATTCAAAAAGTCTGCATCATGAGAAATAACAATAACTGTTTTCTTGTATTCAATTAAGTATTTCGTAAGATGAGCAACACCTTCTTTATCTAAATTATTTGTTGGTTCATCAAGTAAAAGTACGTCGGGGTCTTGTATTAAAGCAGACGCCAAAAGAAGTCGCGCTTGCTGTCCACCAGAAAAATCTTTAATAAGCTTATCTTTTGATGCATGAAGATTAACCACCTCTAAAATCTTATCTATACGTGGATCAATATCATAAACCTTTTTTGAAAAACTTTTCTCAAAAAACTCCCTGACAGTAAGTTCTAGTTGCTCACGTGGAATAACTTGATGAGATATTCCAATGGATATATTTTGTGACAAATGTATATCGCCATCATCTGGCTTTGACATACCCATTATTAGCTTAAATAGTGTACTCTTGCCTGCACCGTTTTGTCCCATTAGAGCAACCTTTGATCCACGACGTACGCCAAAACTAACCTCATCTAATATGGGTTTCTTTGGTCCATGTTCAAACGACACATCATTAAATCGTATAATTGTTTCTCCTTTCTCTGCCATAATATTTAATATATAAACGTAAATTCAATCTATCTATTGTCAAAATAAAAAAGCGCGATATGCGCAATCAGTCGTTAAACAATACAGCAAACAATGTATTTAGACAAGTTTTTGTACTCGCCCATAACATATTGCACTATCGTATATTTCTGTAATCACCATTATCCTCATAACAGCCTTCTCCAATTAAAACCTCTTT
>CAZTTV010000031.1:0-7816 GCA_964616385.1 uncultured Candidatus Saccharibacteria bacterium
GTATAGTATGGCGAAAAGTGCGTTACTTGCGTTGACGAGATACTCGGCTTCTTTTTATGGAAAATCTGGTATAAGAGTTAATACAATATCACCAGGTCCAATACCAAATACTGAAAAAGAAACTAATAATTCAGAGCATAATAAAGATGATGATTTTTTAAATAGACTTGCCGAAAGGACTCTTTTGGGTAGAGTAGGACATCCAAGTGATCTAACCGGTGCTTTGATATTTTTGTCATCAGATTGTTCAAGTTATATGACAGGGCAAAATATAACTATTGATGGAGGGTGGATTATAACTTAAATATATTGTATTAGTTTGATAACAAAAAAGGGTGTAGTTTCCAAACTACACCCTTTTATTTATGAAGATGTGGGGACACCCCAGTATTCACATTTACTACATAATGGAACTAATATCCTTCTGCCTTGTCTGTGACGTTCTAGATACTTCATTCTTATGTCACCATTCCATATATTCTTCAGTGTATCAGTTTTGATGTTTCCTATTACACCAAGTTTGTTTGGGTCAAATCTCACACAAATTGATACATCACCATTTCGGTTTATGCATGGATGATTTAAGAAGTCCCAGCATATTCCAGTTTCTGGTATGGTTACAGGTTTTCTGTATTTAAAACTACCAAGAGGGGAATGCAATGTTCTTTTTACTATTAGACCATCTAAATCTTCATAAAGAGAATCGTCTACATTACCTAAAATTCTGAATACGGTAAAAGGTTTTGCGTTTCCTTTTAATTTGAGAAACTCCTTAATTATTTTAAGTTGCTCCAGTCTTTTTTCTTCCGTATCATCTTCAATTATAGAAATACTAATTGTATCTAGTCCACCAATAATTTCATCTGCTTTTTTAATTAACAAATCTCCGTTAGTGGTAAGACATTTTATCTGGTTTTTAAAAAGACGTATTGCTTTTCCAAATTTTGGATACAAGAGACCTTCGCCATTGCTATGAAATTGTACAACAATATTTTTCGGTAGTTGTTTAGATATAGACTTCACTAGTTCAAAATCCATATCACCATATTTTAATGATATTTCAGGAAATTCTTTATCTATTTTTCGTCTTCCACACATACCACAATCTTTGTTGCATTTACTTGTTAGTTCAATATTGATGGTTGTTAATCCAGAAAGATTCATAATCAACTCCTTTTTGTTTATATTTATCTGTGAATATAATATTATGTTAACGTGATATTGTCAATGCTTGTTAATTATATATATGTGTGATATAAAATAACAAGATTTTTAGTTATTTATATACATGGAGATATTTTATGAACGTTGTTAACATTGATGGCATTACTGTTGGAGGAAGAGCTCCTTGTTTCATTATTGCTGAAATAGGAATTAACCATAATGGCTCAGTTGATATTGCAAAACAACTTATTGATGTTGCAGTTGATTCTGGGTGCAATGCAGTCAAGTTTCAAAAAAGAACAATAGATGTTGTCTATACTCTTGATGAACTTTTAAGGTTACGAGAGAATCCGTTTGGTAAAACAAATGGTGACCTCAAGAGGGGACTAGAGCTCAATTTTGATGAGTATGAAGGTATAGTGAGCTACTGTTATAAAAAGGGCATTATATTTTTAGCTTCGTGCTGGGATGAGGATAGCGTCGATTTTATAGGTCAATTTAATCCATGTTGTTATAAAATAGCATCAGCATGTTTGACGGATGAAGATCTTCTCCTGCATACAAAAAGCAAAGGAAAACCAGTAATACTTTCAACTGGAATGAGTACATTAGAAGAGGTTGAGTATTCTGTTGATGTGTTGGGTGGTAATGATATTGTTTTATTGCATTCTGTTTCTACTTATCCAAGTGAAAATAGCGAATTAAATCTTTCAGTTATACAAACAATGAAAGATAAGTTCTCAGATATACCAATTGGATATAGTGGGCATGAGCGTGGTATAGCACTTTCATTGTGTGCTGTTGTTTTAGGTGCTTGTGTTATTGAAAGACATATAACACTTGATAGAACCATGTGGGGTTCTGATCAGTCTGCAAGTTTGGAACCTGTTGGTATCTCCCATCTTGTTCGTGACATAAGAATGTTTGAGTCTGCTAGAGGTGATGGAGAAAAGAGAGTGCTTGATTCAGAGTTGCCTATTCGCGATAAATTGAGACGCAAATTCATGAAAGTTAGATAATTTTTTATAAACCCCTTGGTGTATGTACCAAGGGGTTTAATTTATAGTTTTCTAAATAATATGTACATAGTTATTATACTAACTGATTTACTTACGAAAATTGAAATTATTGCACCCCATATTCCATAAAACGGTAAAAGTATAAGTAAAAGTATAATTTTTGTTATGTCAGTAATAAGCCTTATTTTGTATATATCTTTTTTCCCACCGTGCGCTATAAAAGTTTGAGAAAGAAGCATACCCGCCGAAAATATGAATATTATTGATAATACCTGTGAATAAATTATAGACTCTACATATTGTGGAAAAAATGTTTTATAAATATACGGCGCAGTTATAATATATAGTATAGACATTACCGTAAATATCATAAGTAATTTTAATGATTTTGTTGGTATGCTTTTTTTAAGTCCATCTATATTTCCCTCACTAATCTTTGGCAACACAAGCCCTTTTATGCCTTTATTGAATCCTCCTATTTGGTTTGGTATTGCTATTGCAAAAGTATATACAGCAAGTTGTGCTGCTCCAAGAAAATGGAATATCAATATTTTATCTAGGTTTCCAGCAATAAGACCAAATATGTTCAAGAGACTCAGATGTTTACCAAATGAAACAAATTTTGTATCTATTTTGTCGTTTTGCTTGTACACCTTATTTGTTAAGAAGAATAAAAATAAAGTTACAATAGCAGTAATCAAAAAATATGAAAGTATTATATAAAGTGGCTTATCAGTAATAAATATTGTACCGACAATAGCTACTGCAATAAAAGCAGTTTTAAATATTGTATATATTGTAGACCTTCGGAAATCTTTTTTGCCTTGAAGATATGATCCATAAATACCAAATACATTGATTATGGGTAACATAACACCTGCAATAATTAATGATGATCCCAAGATAAAGTTGTCATTTATAAAGTAATATATTGCTGATATTAAAGATATTACAAATATACCAGAACTCCATTTTGCAGATATGCGTACAGCATACTTGAAAGAACCTTCAAAACCTCTAGATATAGATGGTATCAATGCGATAGGTATCCCCGTAAGAGAAAAAGCAGCGATTATACCTGTAAAAGAAAGAATATATTTATAAGTACCATACGATTCTTTCGGTAGTAGGTTCGCATATGCAATAGCCAAAGCAAAGGCTGATAGTGCGGAAACTATACTACTCAACGTCACCCAAAAACCTCCTCTTGCTAGGTATATCATATCTGTCTTTGTGTATTTCTCGCTCCACTTGAGCATATTATATATTCGTACTTTTATCCTCTCCATGATGTTCATATACTACTAAATTTTAAGTGTTTTTTATAGGTATGTATTTTATTTTTTAAAATATTTTGTGAAATATCAACATTAGCCCTACGCGAGGTTAATATGGTATATTTATTATGGCAAGCGAGGAGCGAGCGAGAATTTATTCTCACATCGTCTGAGCGATGCCATAACAAGCTTCGCTTATTATGGCAAGCGAGGAGCGAGCGAGAATTTATTCTCACATCGTCTGAGCGATGCCATAACAAGCTTCGCTTATAATCAATATGACATTAAATAATTTTTTAAAGTACACAATATATGTAGGGTTATTTGCAATTTTATTTATACCACTTTTTGTATCAAGTACATTGTTTTTCCCATTTGTTTCGGGAAAGAACTTCGCATTTAGAATAATAGTAGAAATAATATTTGTAGCGTGGGCAATCCTCGCAGTTCGTGAGACATCTTATCGTCCAAAGAAATCTTGGATTTTGTTGGCATTTGTGGCGTTTGTTTCAGTTATAGCAATAGCAGATATTTTTGGCGAAAATCCATATCGTAGTTTTTGGAGTAATTTTGAAAGAATGGAAGGTCTTATCACCCATCTTCATTTTCTAGCTTACTTTTTTGTAGCATCTTCTGTTTTGATTCGTGAGAAACTATGGACTCGTTTTTTTCAGACCTCTCTTGGTGTGAGTGCTATTGTGGGTAGTTATGGGTTATTACAGTTGGCAGGTAGATTTGCTATACATCAAGGAAGTACTCGTTTGGATGCTACTCTTGGTAACGCTACATACTTAGCAATCTACGCACTTTTCCATATTTTTATAGGAACATTTCTTTTATATCGGCATAGCAGGAATATGTTTGCTTGGTTTGTATACGGGTCTATCACAATATTAAATATTTTTATTTTATATTACACAGCCACAAGAGGTGCGATACTGGGTTTGATTGGCGGTGTCTTTATAACAGCGCTACTTGTTGCAATTTTTGAAAATGAAAATAAGATTCTCAAGAGAGTTTCTATTGGTGCGATTATTGCTGTAATCATATTGGTTTCAGGTTTTATGTTTGCAAAGAATACTTCATTTGTAAAAGACTCAAATGTACTTAGTCGTTTTTCATCAATCTCTTTTAAGGAAACAACTACGAAGTCTCGTTTCATGGTATGGGAGATGGCACTTAAGGGAGCAAAAGAACATCCAATACTTGGTTGGGGTCAAGAGAATTTTAATATTTTGTTTAATAAATATTACAATCCAAGTATGTATGGGCAGGAACCATTCTTTGATCGCGCTCACAATGTATTTCTAGATTGGCTTACAGCAGGAGGCGTACTAGGACTCGTAGCATATTTATCTTTATTCTTTTTTGCAATATATTATATCTGGGTAAAGAGAAACGGTATGTCTGTTGTAGAGAGAAGTATCTTAACTGGACTTCTGGGAGGATATTTTTTCCATAATCTTTTTGTATTTGATAATATAACAAGTTATATTTTGTTTTTCTCTATCCTTGGGTATGTGCACGTAAGGTATGTTTCAAGCAACGAAGAAGAAGAGGATACAGGTGCATCTTCAGATATAGATACCAATAAAGATAAAATGAAATGGTATATCATCGCATCTATCGCTATCATTTTATCAGCCTCTTCAATGTATTTCTCAAATGTAAAAGGTGTACTTGCTGGTAAAACTTTAATTAGGGCAATGTCTCCACAAAAAATAGGTGTAAATGAGAACCTAAGGCTTATAAAAAAGACATTAGCGTACAATACATTCTTAAACCCAGAGGCACGTGAACAGCTTGTTAGTATTACTGGTAAAATATTAAATATAAAAGATGTACCAAGAGAAGATAAATTTAAGTTTACAAAATTATCAAATGAAGAATTAATCAACCAAATCAAAAAAGAACCAAACGATGCGCGCCACGAGTTGCTTGCAGGTGTATTTTTAAACAGTATAAGTTCTTATGATAAAGCAATACCACATTTAAAGCGTGCGATAGAACTTTCGCCAGGAAAACAGGCAATGTACTTTGAGCTTGGCAATTCATACGTGAATAAAGGTGAGATGGAAAAAGCATTTAAAAATGCTGAGTATGCATATAACTTAGAGAAGACAAATAAAGAAGCCCTAAATGTTTATGCTATGACAGCCCTATATTCAAATAGAACAAAGCTTGGAAAAGAATTAATATTATCTGAATATGGCACATTGATTGTAGATGACAATAGATTTCTTAATGTTTATGCAAAAGTAGGACTAGGTGATATTGTTGTAAAGATTTGGGAAAAAAGAATAGCTGAATTAAAAGCTAAAGGGCAAGATAATGCTCAATATCATTTGTCTCTCGCAGCTTCGTATCTAAGTGTTGGTAAAAGACAGGTTGCTATCTCAGAGATTAAAAAGGTGATTAAGTTAAATCCTAAATTTAAAGAACAAGGAGAGTATTATATAAATGAAATAAACGCGGGCAGAAACCCATAATATCTAAGCTACACTTGACTTTTCTCGGTCAATCTGCTAAGATATTGTTGTGTGAGTGTCTTTTAGGCGCTTTTCAAAACAAACGAATGTCTACATAAGATCCCCTTCGGGGGATTTTGTGTGTTATGGATATTTTAAGGAGTATTTGGAAGCGTGACATTCAAATGTTAATCTGATGTTATGTTTAAGCCAAAAGAAAATATAATACTTTCAAAATATACTACCTTTGGAACAGGTGGTCCTGCAAGATATTTTTATGATGCAAATACAATTCAAGATATAAAAGATTCTGTTTCGTTTGCAAAAATAAATAATGTTCGTATACAAGTATTAGGAGGTGGTTCAAATGTTTTAGTTTCTGATAGTGGCGTTGATTATTTTACATTAAAGATGAATCTTAAAGGTTTTTCTATTGAAAATATAAATGAACATACGCGCGTTGTTGCGTATGCTGGTGAAAAATTTGATGACGTTGTGTCAATATCTGTAGAAAACAAACTATACGGCATAGAAAATCTTTCTTTGATTCCTGGCACAGTTGGAGCATCTCCCGTGCATAATATCGGAGCTTATGGTGTGGAAGTTAGCGATGTGATTGAGTGGGTCGAAGTTTTTAATACAGATACTATGGAAGTATATAAAATATCAAATGCAGATTGTAATTTTCAATACAGAACAAGCATATTCAAAAACCCTAAAAATAAAAATCTTATTATACTGAGAGTATCATATCTACTAAATAATAATTATGATGTAAATATAGAGTATAAAGATATAAAAGAATTTTTTAATAAAAAATCTATTTTAAAACCAGAGTTAGAAGATATAAGAAACGCAATTATAAATACAAGAAAACAAAAACTTCCTGATATAAAAAAGATTGGAAATGCTGGTTCGTTTTTTAAAAATCCAGTAGTTTCAAAAAAAGAAATAAAAAGACTTACTGTTTTGTATAAAGAATTGGTTGTTTATCCATATGATGAATTGAATGGTAAGGTGTCAGCAGCATGGCTAATAGACAAAGTAGGGGGATGGAAAGGGTACAGAGAGAATGGTTCGGGAGTTTATGAGCTTAGTGCACTTGTTTTAGTAAACTATGGAGACACTATGTCAGCGGATATATTCAATCTAGCAGAAAAGATAAGAAAGGACATTAAAGAAAAAACGAATATAAATCTAGAATATGAGGTGAATTTTATTGGTATTTTTTAGTATTGATTACATTATATATAGATGTATAATTAAACTTATTATTTGTATATAGTGATGGTCGGCGATTGCACTCACATAGGCATTTGTTTTGGAGCTCGCCCTCGCCGACCTTCTCTGTGTATAAACTTATAAAAATAAAAAGCTTTCACAAATTTGTGAAAGTTTTTTATTTTACAAATTTGTATCAATTTATTTTTTAAAATAACAATTTAAAAATTTATTTAAAAAATAATTAAACAGAATTATAATATTTTTTATTTTATTTTTTTAAAAATAAAATAAAATAAAAAAGTTATCCACTTTTTTAAAAAAAAGTTATTGTATTTATTTTTTTTATGTACGATAATTAACTTAGAAGATAGTTCTTTAATTATTTTTTAAATTTTATTGTGTTAAAAAAGTTTAACGCAGAAAAATATTATGGTCGGTATATTTATTAAATTAGTTTTTCATTAAAATTTAAAGTTTTAATGAGTATAAATATTATGGCAACAAAAAAAAGAAAAGCTGCAAAAAAGCCAGCTAAAAGAAAAGTAGCAAAGAGGAAGCCTGCTAAAAAAACTACTAAAAGAAAAGTAGCAAAAAGAAAGCCTGCTAAAAAAGTAGCAAAGAGAAAGCCGGCAAAGAAGAAAGCTGCTAAGAAGAAAGTAGCAAA
>CAZTTV010000032.1:0-7502 GCA_964616385.1 uncultured Candidatus Saccharibacteria bacterium
TGACTAATATTTGAATTTATTAAAGCGTCCAAGAATATCAATCCTGGGCGCTTTTAATTAACTTGTTATTGGAGATTGTTATACCAAAAAATCCATTTAAAATATTTGGAATCATATTCAACTATACCCATGGTCTCAAAAATAAAGCAAAAAACTCGCTGGAGTTTTTAAGTTCAAGAAAAAAGTTCTGTCTGATAACTACAATGTCCACGATGTTTCGTAATGAAACATCGTGGACATTTTTATTAAGTCTTGTGTATTTAAGTTGGAAACCCGGTTTCCAACTTAGGAACCCGGTTTCCGATTTAAAATTATTAAAAGCTACTCCTTATTCTTTAATTTTTCTAGTGTTACTAGAAGTGGAGATGCTAAGAAAATGGAGGAATATGTACCTGCAATAACTCCTATTGAAAGTACGAGAGCAAACTGTTGTGTTGAGGAACCACCAAAAATGTACAACGCCATAAGCACAATAAGAGTAGTCAAAGATGTATTTAATGAACGAGCGTATGTCTGTACTAGACTCTTCCCTACTGTCTTATCAAAATCTTCATGCTCTCTATATTCACGATTTTTACGAAGATTTTCACGAATTCGATCAAACACGACTATGGTGTCATTTACTGAAAATCCTAGAATTGCTAGAAGCGCCATAACAAATAGTATATCTATTTGAAATCCAATAAGGCGAGCTCCCAAAAGTGCAAAAATTCCTGTCGGTATTATAATATCATGAGCAAGCGCTACTATTGCGACAAGTCCATATTTCCAAGACGAAACAGGTTGACTAACACGTCTAAATACAAAAGCTATAAATATTATGATAGCAATAACGACAACGACTATTGCAAGCCATGCTTTATTTTTTAATTCTTCTCCTATAACAGGTCCTATTGTATTAAATCTTTTTTCTACTAAATCGTACTTTCCGTCTATCTTAAGTGCGTTCAAAACTGGCATGTGTTCGTTGTCTTCTAGCGATTTTGTTCTCACAATATACCCTTTCTCTCCAGTAGGTTGAAGTACTACTTCTCCAAATCCAAGTTTTGAAATGCTATTCTCAACTTCTGTAATATTTGGACGAGTATTTGTATATTCCACCTCCATTAATGAACCTCCTGTAAAATCTATACCGAAGTTAAGTCCAAAAAATATAATAGCGAATATAGATACCACTACTAGTAGTGAAGAAAATGCGTAAAATATTTTTCTGTAATTTATTATAAACATATTATTTTATTCCTGTACCGAATAAGAATTTTGCGACCCCTTTATTTTTGTTTGCAGATACTGCAAACAAAAATGTGCGTGTTATTGATATTGCTGAAACCATACTTACCAAAACTCCGATACCAAATGTAAGAGCGAAACCTTTTACAAGTGAAGTACCGAACCAAAACAATATAACTGCTGTTAATACACTTGAGATATTTCCATCACGAATTGAAAGCCATGCTCTTGAAAATCCTGTATGTATAGCCTCGCGAGTATCTACAATATCAAACTCACCTTCTTCTGTAGTATGTGAACGAAAACGAGAACGAAGTTCTTCTTTCATTCTTTCAAATATAAGAATATTAGCATCAACAGCCATTCCTATTGATAAGATAAATCCTGCGATACCCGCGGCTGTAAGTGTAACTGGTATTACCTTAAACAAGGCAACCATTATCGCTATATAAATAAGTAGAGATATTGATGCTAACAACCCTGGTAAACGATACCAAAATATTAAAAATATAATTACTAGCGCTATACCATAAAGTCCAGATTTTATCCCCTTATCAAAAGCTTCTTTACCCAAAGATGGTCCGATTGTCTGTGTTGAAAGAAGACTTATCGGTATTGGAAGCGCTCCTGAATTTAAACGTCCTACAAGAGTTTTTGCTTCTTCTGGATTCATGCTTCCTGATATTTGAGCGCGTCCACCTGTGATTTCCTCTTGCACAACTGGGTTTGATATTGATGCGCCGTCTAGATATATTGCGATTGTCTTCCCTATATTTTCTTTTGTTATTTTTGCAAAAAGTTTTGAACCTTCGCTATCAAACACAAGTGACACTATTGGTGTATTCGTATTATTATCAAATTCTAAAGCGGCTCGTTCAAGATATCGTCCTGTTAATTCGGTTGGTTCATATAATCCTGATGAAAGAATTTGTATTTGTTGTGGAGTTAGATCGCTCTCTGTCTTTCCTTCTGATTGTAGCACTTTAAAATCTTCCAGAGTTTTATTGAAAATATCTTTTTCTTCTTGAGATTTTTCTTTCATAAATTCAAGAAGCGGAGTTTGTCCTATCATGCTAATAGCCTTGTCTATATCTGTCACACCCGGAAGCTCTACTATAAGACGATTGTCTTTATTTTTTGAAAGAATTCCTGATGTTTCTTCTACTTGTACTACTGGTTCTGAAACACCAAACATATTTACTCTTCGTTCTATTACATCACGAAGCGCATCCATTGAGTTTTTTATTTCGGAGGCTTTAAGTGCTGATGTATCTGCATGGTATACAAGATGACTACCACCAGACAAATCAAGTCCTAGTTTTATTGGAAAACGAGAGTCTTTGTTTGTTTCTGTTGTATAGTTAAAATAGCCGACTGCTATTCCGGCTAGGAGAAGTACTATTGCTACTATTCTTACTTTCCACATATTTAATATTGTATCTAGTATACGTATTTTTGTGTATTTTGCAATTTTTTGTAATCACAATTTTGAGTTTAATATGATAGAAATTTGACTTATATCTGGTATCTATACGATGGAAAGCCCTTATTACCGCGGTAATAAGGGCTTTTGTGAACAATTTACTTTTTACTTATCTCTAGTCCAAAGGGTATATATACACGAAATGATGTATGTCCTTTTTGTACTTTGTCTACATCACCATCTGAATACGCTCTAAGTGCTCCTTCGTGCGCAAGTACTTTTACTTTAGCTCCAGGAAGCCCGTGACCTGTGCCTTCGCTGGATTTTGTAAAAAATGGATCAAATACAGACTCTATATCATCTTTAGATATTGTTCCTTTGTTTATAATCTCTATACATGTACTCTTCCTATTTTTTCTTTTTGAATTGTATTTGTATACATAACAGAATATCGTACCATTTTTTGAATTTTCACTTTCTGAGACGGCGCGCTTTGCATTTTGGAACAACTCCAACAAAACAGATTCTATTTTTTCTTTATCTAAAACAATATCTATTTCGTTAAAGTTACCATACTCACCTTCTTTGTTTCCTTTTTTTAACTCAACCACGAACCCGTTGCCAACCGATGCATTGAATTTTGCAACAATTCCATAAACAAAACCAAAAATGCCTACTTCTTCAAAAAAAATCGGCTTTTCTAATGAACCACCGTATTTTAAAACTTCTCTTAAGTCTTTAACAATTCTTTTGGACTCATCAAGAACTTTTGAAGTATTCTCTCCTATTTTTTTGAACTTCTCGCTGTCGGTAAGCTTAACATTGTATTCATCATTTATAATCTTAAGTGTACGATACGACAGCCCACCGATTATTGTTCCGACCACATTATTTATTTGGTGTGCAATCTGAGCGGCATGTTTACCTATTAGGGAATGCTTTTCTGCATAATGAAGCCTCCTCTGGAGACGTAAATTTTCTTTGTAGCTTTTCTCTAAAACAATGACGCTTGCCATCATTTCACACAATACACCGATCGTCAGCATTATGCTGTCATCGAAAAAATAATCCTCTTCAGCGGTATATATTTGTATAACACCGATCGACTCTTCTTCAAAATAAAAAGGTACAGCGAGCATAGATTTGTACCCCGCATTCCAAATTCTTTCTGCTTTTTCTGAAAACCATTCTGATTCTTTGATATTGCCGACAGTCAACTTACGATTATTTATAAATGCTTGTCCACCTGCCGTACCATGCAAAGAGATAGTTTCCTCTATTTCAGGCATAGTATCTTTTACGCTTTTTGCAGAAAGTACAAGTAAATCTAGAGTATTTGTCTCTTCGTCAAAAACTCTTATAGAAAAGAGTACCGATTTTGATAACAAAACTTTGAATATTATTTCCTCGGCGCGTTCTTTGAAATGTTTCGACAAAGAAGAATCTTCGCCATTGTTATTTTCGTGCATTTTTTTATCAAGTATATCTATCTGTGCCCCTGAATGTATTCCCATTGGCATTCTCTATCTCCCCCAATATGTTATGTAGATTATATAAATGTGCTCTTCTATTTTGTTTATACCATTTTCTGTATAATGAGTCAATATGTAACAGGACTGTAACTTTTTAAATTTAAGGTCAATTAGATATATTTATTTATGAAATAGTAAACCAAATATCCTATGATACCTCCTATTATGTACCCTGCTAAAATATCTATTGGCCAATGTATTCCTACAACTATGCGAGAAATACCTATCAACAACGCACCTATGATATATGCGATTCCGATTTTTTTATGGTATGCGAATAGTGCTACCGCGAGCGCGGAGAAAAATGTGGCATGTCCTGATGGAAATGAATCCATAGAGCCGTGCTCGAAAAGTAGACTTACTTTTTCTGGCGGAAGGGCAATGAACGGTCGTGGACTTATATAAAAATATTTTATTACCTCTGCTACTGCCCACGCTAAAATGGCTGTGGTAAATATTACTAGAATGTTTTTTATCCCCTTTCCTATGTGCCTATGTGTGATTAAAAAAACTAGAGCAATGACTATAAGTACGATACCAAAGTCTGTTGCTAGGAATATAAATGTTTCATCTAACCAACTGCTTCGCATCGCAAAACTGTTTAAGTATTGAAAAGATATTTGATTTAAGTTTATTATATAGTTCATTTGTTCGTTGTGTATATAAAAATTGATAAATATGATTTTAGTGGTATATTAAATAAGGAATGTTTTTTAAAATCAATCGATATTACTATACGTAACATCATACTATACTAATAAGGAGAAAAGTATGTGTAAAACAATTCTAAGAGGTTCTATACTGCATGATACTCATCATGGTAAAAAATACTTTGAATCAATTCTTCCAATGATTGCCATAAATGTACGTGGTACAAGTATACAAGACAGCTTGTCGGACGTTTGTATGTTTATGAAAGAACTTTTTTGTCATGAAAAAACAAAAGGAGATGGAGGTTTGGACTACTCTGTAAATGAATGTTTAGAAGTCTCTATTATTTGCAGTAGTAGTAAATATTTTTTAATATGTGGTTCAGGGCGCATTTTTGTAAATTTATCAAAGAGATTCCCAAGAACCGTTCCTTTGGATTCGAACTCTGAGTGGAGTATTGAACAAATAAGTGACATTGGAGATAAATTTGATAGACAAATAAGAGAAATGGTCAGTATGTGGGAACAGGTTAATGATAAAATACTAGAGATAAATAACAAAAGTTTTGCTAACCTAGTCGTGCAGATTGATATCTTAAATGTAGATGATGATGTATTAGGATGTATTGCTAAATACTGTCGTTCTCAAAAAAATGAGTTGGAGGGTCTACCTAAAAATTGGATTGACGACATCTGTAATCTGGTAGAGAGATTTAATCGAGTTCAAACTTATAACTCGCATGATGGACTTAGGTTTTTAATGAGAGTTATTGTAGATAATTCAAAAATCTATACTGTTTGTTGATATTGACAAATACCGTGGACTATGTATACTATGTATGGTCTAATATGTTGTTTTTTGCCTAGAAAAAATTCAGCGAATTAGATATTTGGTTAATTGTATTGTTAAGAACTAGGGAGTTAAAGATGGGACAGAGAATTGCAGGGGAAACAGCGGGACTAACTTTACAGTCAAGAAAGACTGGTTCGCAAAACAAATGTTGGATGTGCAGTGCTAGTGGTCGCAATGACCACGGAGCGTGTAATTGCATTCAGCAGTTGCATTCGCCAACAGTTCGAATGCAACTGAAAGAATCCCATACAAATTAGTGGGGGGATTCATAGGGGATGTTTGTTTAAGACAAGCACCCCCTATTTTTATTGCTATTTTTATTTTGTTGAGTCTTTAGTGTCTAGATTTAGCAACAGATTTATATACCACTACGTGATAGTAATGTTCTTACTGTCTTTATCGCAATTTTAATATCAAGAAGAAATGAGCGGTTTTTTAAATAATACAAATCATAAGAAAGTTTTACTTTTGTTTCTTTTATATCTGTGCCGTGGTGAGGATGCGCATCATGATAAATCTGAGCCCAACCCGAAAGTCCTGGCTTGATGAGGTGGCGAATCGCATAATAATGTATCCCCTCTTCGTATTTTTTTACTAGTGTTGGTAGTTCTGGTCTTGGACCTATAAGAGACAAATTTCCAGATACAACATTCCAGAGTTGTGGCAATTCATCTATTCTAGTTTTTCTTAAAAATCCCCCGACACGTGTGATTTTGTTAGTATTTTCATTTCCATATTGCCCCTTGTCATCATTCATCATTGATCTAAATTTTAGTATTTTTATTGTTGTATTATTTCTACCTACTCTATCTTGATGTATAAATATCGGTCCTCCATCATCAAGTTTTATTGCTACATAAACAAATGGATATACGGCAAGTGAAAGTACTCCGAAAATAAGAGACGCGGATATATCCATAGCGCGTTTTAAAATATCATATGTAATGTGCGATGAATTGGATATATTTTCCAAAAACCAATTGTACCCTATGAGAGATAGTGGTACGCGGTCAAAAATATCTTCATATATTTTGTATTTATCTATAAACTGAACCCCTCCAAATATTAGATTGTACAGGCGTGGAAGTATTGGTTCTACTTTTTCATTTTTTAAATCTATTACTATTGTTGAGATGGATTCACTGTATATTGTGTTTAATATTTCATCTTCAAAATCAAGTGCGTCTAGTTCATTTAAATCGATTGATGATATGAATTTAAGACTATATCTTGAATTGTTATTTACTTCTTCTATTAACTCTCTCATTTCTTCTCCACTTCCTATTAGTATTGCTTCTTCACGTTTGTCTGGACGAAGTCGCGATACTATATATACCCTCCAGAAAATAAATAGTGCCAATGAAACTACTAGATATAGAAATATATTAGTCTTTGGCGTAATGCCAAATGTTGGGATAAGATAGAAAAAAAGTACAGCTATTATACTATTTGTTATTTGGGCATTTATTAGTAATTTTGGTAAATTACTTTTTAGCATTAGGGTATGTTTTTCATAAAGCCCTGCGATATAGAAAACCGCGACCCATATTATGAATAAGATTGAGAATGGTAAAATATGTTCTATAAATGTCGTTTGAGATGGAGCTTCTGCGTAACGTATCACGAGAGTAATCCATAGAGAAATTAAGAAGACTACTATGTCTCCTATGAGCAAAACTAATGGTTCTTTGTTGTTTTGTATCTGCATATGTTTAAACTAACCTGTTTTTGACTAAAATGACTGATCAAATAATGTATATACGATTGATGGTATTATACTATATGTAAGCTTATTTATTTGCAATGGTGGGGTG
>CAZTTV010000033.1:0-3447 GCA_964616385.1 uncultured Candidatus Saccharibacteria bacterium
CCATAGTGACAAAACCCTCACTGGCGGATAAATGTTTACATGTGGTATTTTCCGTAGTTTCAAAAATACCATTATTGTTTAAATCCACATCATTTGTGTTTCCGTTTAAATTAGGAAAGTTAGCCTCAGTACCAGCAACTGCTAGCACATCAGATGCATCCATTACGCCATCCTTATTAAAATCATTGGGACACTGAATAAGGGCAGCTGCCATCGCTGTTCCAGTCCCGCCCATCAACAGACAAAATAATGCCGCTGGTATGGGTTTAAGTTTATTTCTGTTCATAATCTTTACCTAAATTCATTTATATCAGATCAAAACTGTATTCAGGATATGAGTGCCGAAGGGTTAACTCCGGCACTCCTCCCTTTCAGTTATAGACCGGATGGTCCGACAGGTTTATTCATAAGCCCTAACAAATGACTTATATCAGCAAAATCAACTGTACCATTCTGATCGAAATCAGCTAATGGTCCAGATTGCCCCACATAACCTAGTGCCTTGACGACATCTCCAAAGTTAACAACACCATCATTATTGAAGTCACCGTCGCAAGCATCACCATAGATGTCACCGTCAGATTCTTCCTGACCCGGATTAGCAATCAATGTACAGTTATCAGCTATATCTTGGATACCATCGTTATCGGAGTCCAATGCAACTGGACCACCGCCAACGCCGCCACCGGCTTGTCCTTCGTCAGCACCAATATCTACAGCACCATTATTTGGACGAATATTAAAGTCGATATCGACTGCTACAGCCGCACCACCCGTACCATTATCAAATGCTAATGCTTGCAGAGTATTGAAACTACCTGCATTCAGCATCGGTGAGACACCATCCAGATGATAATTACCGGTCAGAACCAATGGACCATAACGTACATCAATAAAGTTTCCACCTTCATCAAAGGCTGCTGCAGTTGCTGGAACTGTTGCTTCCGGTTGATTAATGGTCTGCCCTACATCCGATACAGGAAAATCAGATATGAATAGTGGATCAGGCATTCCAGCTGAAGTCACATCAAAACTGGTAGTCGCACTAGCTGCATCAAGTTGTGCCAAATCAGTGACATAACTAGAGGCTGCCGACAGTTTATTAGCAGGATTCGCTTTATCTGCTCTGGGAAGTACCGCCAAATCATCATATTCACTCAAGGTACCACCACAGATTGGATCTGTACTCAAGTGCAGACCAAATGCTGTTGGAAAACCCACTTGATCGAATGCAGTCGCACCCCAGCAAAATGAACGGTTATGCCAGATAATGCTGTTCTCAATCTCAGGATTGGAGTACGGCTTCTCTGTTGCAGGTACTAAAGGTGTCAATGCTGGACTGTGGGTTTCAACAACAACGCCTGCAGGTTTTGGTAATGTCAGATTAGTGACACCTGAACCCACAAAAGCTAATGATGTTGTTGCAGTACTGTCATTATTGGCAATAGTATTGTTAAAGATTCTTACCCGTAATGCATCCTGAATGGATACTGCACCTGACAGTCCTGCCACGTTGTCAACGATCATATTGTTAAATAGATCAATTTTGTTCCACAGCGTACGAAAACCAGGATTGTTTGCAATATCAGTTCCATTTACAAACTGCAAACGAATACCACTACCACTACCCGCACCCGAGTTATTACCCTGGATCAGGTTTTCACGGATAACTACTGAACCCGAACCTTCACTCAGGTTTGCTGCAGATTGCACACCACTGATAAAGATACCGCCACCATCGACACGGCTGGCTTGTTTAAAGCTCTGGTTAAACAGAATTTTATTGTTCTGAATAAAGCCATTGTCACTCACACCCAGGTGACCTATACCACCGCCATTGCTTGTAGTAAAGTTACCGCATATCCAGTTATTGGTGATGTTGTAATTATCTGCTCCTGAATAGAGAGAGATACCACCACCCGCACCGGTAATCGCACCATTTTCAATGATCTGGTTATGATTAATGGTAATGTCCTGATTTTCAGAGGGTACCACGGTACCATTATTAGGAGAAATCAGATTATTGTTACCGATATGTATACCACCCCCATCGGTACCCACATTACCTACCAAACGGTTGTTACTGATGACCATTCCCTTAGCCCACTGTGTGACGAAAATTGCACCGCCTGAATCAGAACCGGTAATACTCAAACCATCAATACGCGCTTGATTAATAGTCCATACAGGTTGAACCTGTCCGAGTTTTCCAGTCTGACCACAGTCACCTAACACGGTAATACCAGCACCTTCGTTAAAACCGAAAAGCTCCGGCTCACCGGTTTGCGGATTCGCTCCAAATACCTGACTAGGTAACGCACAGAACTGACCGTCACCCATAATACCTGTCATTTTATTAGCTGGCTTTAGCTCATCCGTCATTTGAGCACGCCATCTGGCCAGTTTATCAGCAGGACTCTTACGCGCATTAATAATCACGCCTAATGGTCCAAAACCCTGTAATTTTACAGGCTTATGCATCAACACCATTTCATCATAAGTACCCGGCTCGATCATAATCAGATCGCCATCTGCAGCCGCTTCAATTGCAGCCTGGATGGGTTGATCACCAATGACTGTACTGGGTTGCACCAGATGCACACCAAATCCAGGATTCACTACATCATTAACCAAAGTTACTGTAACGCTGGTTTCAGCAGCCACACCCGCAGTATTTTTCAAGCTTAAAAAGTAATCACCTGGCTGGATAGCATTTCCCGTTGAGGTCACTGTATCCATAACTGCTGTTATGGTACTGTTACTCCAGGATCCACCTAGGCCTTCTGTTGGATTAACACTTAACTTGATCACGTCACCCTTATTAGGGTTAGTCAGTTTGACCAGTTTCACAGTACCAATATTGCCACCAAAACCAAAGTCACGCTGTAACTGTCGAGGCTCGTTGCTGGAGATACCTGCATAAAGTGGATTTGCTACCGTAGTCAGACCTGCTGACAAAATTTCCAGAGTGTTACCTGGTTGAGCTAAAGGACCACCTTTTACAGTATTGGTATTAGATACTGAATAGATTCCAGGTGTTTGAGAAGGAAATTCACAATCCACAGGGAATGTACCGTTACGTGAAAATGCTGCAACCGGTACCACAGGAGTATCCAGATAAGTAATACCGCCCGGCATATACTGGAAGGTATAGCAGAACTGGCTTAACTGACGATTAAACTGAGGATCAACGATCATCTTCGGTGACCCGTCAGGATTGGTCAAACCACTAGGATCAGGGATTGGACCCGCATCATTCATACAGGCAGTCAGCATATTAGGTGAATAACCTGATGCACTGGCTATATTTGCACTGAATGTAGAAGGCAATAAAGCGTTGTAAGCACCAAATTCATCAGAATAGACTCTGACAATTTCTCTACCCGTCCAGTCTCTAAAAGAAACAGGTACCCAGGCAGGTGCTGTTTTTTCACCAAATGTGGGTTT
>CAZTTV010000033.1:3547-7162 GCA_964616385.1 uncultured Candidatus Saccharibacteria bacterium
CTCTAAAAGAAACAGGTACCCAGGCAGGTGCTGTTTTTTCACCAAATGTGGGTTTATTTGGATCAAACTCATTGGCTAAATCATTCAGTATGATACCCAATACAACTGCAGACTTAGGTACTTGAGTGAAATAAGCAAAATCAGTTGCTGCATTCTGGCCATCGGACAAGAAAACCTGCTTACGATCACAGTTAGGTCTAGAAACCAGTGCATCAGCCGCATTAGCATAAGTAGGTGATAACACACCATCTGCTAAAGCTATACCCGGTAACAAATTACCGGCAACACTTGGAGTAGCGATACTGTCATCACTTTGTTGACTTAAGTACTTGGAAACGACATGGCTTTCACCGATGCATTCTGCTGGAAGCTGAGCCAGATTTGGCGAGTATGTTTCACCGAAATCAACATTCTTGTCTTCTTCCTTAAGCAGCTCATAACCAGGAGGCGTGATTCCTTCAACTATGTAATCACCTGCTGGCAAACCACTAATAACAGTATCACCATTAGTGCCTGCGACAGCAGCATCAAATCCATTCACATAATAACTGTCAAATGCATAACCTCCGTCAAAAACTCCCGGACGCCACTGGTTAAAATTACGCAAACCATCAAAACAATCAGTTTGTACTGACGAGTTACCCGTAACCGAAGTATAGACTGGGCCTTGACAACCGGTAGGTAAACTGTCATCCCAACTGTCAGATGCAACGATCTGAATTGCGTCACCGGCATCATAACTGTTTGTATAACCCATATTTGGATCAGTGATATTGGTATGGTTAACATCTTCAGGACCTGGATTACCCGTCCAGACCAAACGTTGAGTTACACCATCCGCTTCAAACTGATGCTGTGGCGCCCAATCAAATGGATAGTTATCCACGTCGGCAAATTGTAAAAAGCCATCGTTATTAACATCTTCAATAATCTTGTCATCGTGTTCTAGACAACCATTATTATTCCAATCTATATCTCCAGCTGCAACATTTGCAACATAAGTGCCTACTGGACAACCGTTAGCTCCATTTCCTGCAGTCGCAGTAAAAGGATTAGCGGCAGTATCACCATCCGCATACAGATTAACTACAACGCGAGGAATACCAGGTTCCCAAGGTTCAAACGCAGCAAAGCTTGGATCATCTTCTGCTCGTGTTACAGCATAATAGGTAACCCCTGAGATGCCACCGTTTTCACCTGGTTGATAAGGTGCTTTACCCCATTCAGCATAGTTAGTTGTACCTAAAAAGGTTTGTATACCTTGGGATAAAACAGGACCGGTTTCTGTACGGGAAAAGTGATCATTAGTCAACGGATTGGTAACGCTTGCCATTCCAGGTTGACAGTCACCTGTCGCAGAATCAAAACCACCTGGCAAACATTGTGGTTGAGGAACTAAATCACCTTCATGAGTAAAAGCAAGTGATGCAGCAGTACCATCAGAAACCAGACCAAATGTGTCACCTGGGTTCGGCGCAATAGTTCCACCCCCATTATCAGTAACAAAGGTTGCTCCAGTCGCTTTCATTGGAAAGCCATAATCCACCTCTGCAACCAACCAGTTGAAGAAAGGAAAAACGCTTTCGAAAGTAAAAGCACCGTCAAAATCGGTTACACTCGTTTGATAGACAACCCCGTTACGATGACGCAAGGTCACTGCCAAGTCATTTATTGGCTGTTCACCTGGGTCACGAACACCATTTTCATTGGCATCATAGAAAACCACGGTATCATAACGGCCAAACCAGCTAAATACTGGCAGCTCACCTAAATCACAGCTAGTAGCCGCTGCATTAGGTGTTTTGGGGTTCACACATAAATTATTTCCTGTCACTGATAAAGTAGCCGTTGCGATCACCATACGTAATGGCCCATCCCATATCGACAACATATAATCGCCTACAGGCAATGATGGCAATGTAAAACTGCCCTCTGCATCGAATATACCATTTCCATTTATATCGGTATCTTCAGCACTTGGAAAGTTACCCGTCGGTGCAGCATCAACATCACTTGGTGAACATTTCACAACCTTGATCAATTTACCTGCAATAATTGCATCGTTAATACCCACATAACAGCCGGGAAATGCATTGCCTGAATTAGCACCAAATACAGGAGGACGTGCCATATGGTTATTGGTTATTCTACCCGTAATAGGACCACTCACGGCCGTACCGGAAAGACCTGCTACGGTGTCTTGCTTTTTATGTACCATACCGACGAACACGTGAGGGCCGGGTGGACCAAATTCAGCAAAAAAAGATGGCTCATTGGCTTTTACCCAGGCATCAATAACAGGAGTTCCTTCAATGGTAGAAGTCTGAATCCAGTCACTGCCAGCCGGTGGTACAACTTGTACACCATACTTACCAGGTGGTAAATTTTGTATAACCACTCGACCACTAGCGTCAGTTGTGATAGTACCATCACCTAAGCCCAGGTCTTGGATTGAGCCATCTGCATTGTACTTTGTACCTAATGGATTTCCGAAGGCATCATTTTGCAGTCTACCAGCAGTGACACCATAACCACCACCTGCATCTTCCAGAATAATTTCAAACCCTTCTGCTTTACCATCAATCCCCAATTCTCCGGGTAAATCAGGTGCACCGTTAGTTGGCTGATTATCATGAAACAGATAGATAGCTATTTGTGCAGTCGGGATAGGTAATGCACTGACATGAACAGTAATCGTGTCAGCATCCGTAGTTCCTGCTGCAACCACTGCTCCACCTAAAGTAAAACCGGCATCGGTTACCGTAGGCTGTTTTCCTTGAACGGGCAGTATAGATATAAAATATCGCTTGGCTGGATCATAATCATTAGTAGTAATCACTGTACTACCTGAATTTTGTACTAATCCATGTGTAGTTGATGGGTGATTACTAGTGAAAAATGTCAACGCCAACGGCTTTTCCGTTTGCGTGCCCAGTACTCCGGGTGTTGCATGACGCGTTCTATCTTCTTCCATCTGCCAGCGAAAACCATTGGTCAAGAGATTTTCATTTTGATCTCTGACCTCAACGGTAAAGGCGTTGGCATTGGAAGAAAACAAGAAGGCTGTCAGAAATATTGATAAGAGCGGCTTCAAACCTTTTGGTCTGAGAGTTCGCCCTGAGATGTCAATTTTCATAAATCGCTCCTAAGCTGGTATAAAAAACTACGTAATGCATAGAAATAAGCCATCCCAATGATTCAACCAAGAAATTTCATAAAGACAAATTATTGAATAACTATTTATATGTAGCTGTTAATGTGAATAATCTGATTCAAAAAAAAACAAAGCCAGAATCAGGTGTAGCAAATTTTATAGACTAAACGCGTACTCGTATATTGTACTGCGGTACAATATTTAAAAGTTTAAGCATACTTTTGGCAGATTTGCAGCCTAGCATTAGATATCTATTTACTCCATACCTCAATACCTCATTTGTGGTATTTTTAATAGAATATATAATTAATTACATTATTATCAATTATATATAATAATTAAATCATATATTTAATACGTTAAATCTAAACAAATACCTGATTAGAAAGGATCGTCAGCCAAAATCTATTCCTATAAAAATAAGTCCTTCTAATTGCCTGCCAAAACCATTAAAAGTATTT
>CAZTTV010000034.1:0-7119 GCA_964616385.1 uncultured Candidatus Saccharibacteria bacterium
TTTTTATTTCAACTTCTTTCATACAAAAATTATATCATAAGTTTGGATATTCTATGTGAGTGGGTATGTTTAACACTGGAGTATATACAAAATTCGATTCCCGTTCCCCCTACAAAAAAAATACCCCTAGTTATAAGGATATTTCTACTTGCTCCGGCGACAGGACTCGAACCTGTGACAAAGCGATTAACAGTCGCTTGCTCTACCAACTGAGCTACGCCGGAATATATTTAGTATGCTAATTTATCATACTAACCTTCAGAATAATATCAAAAATAGTATTGAATTGCAAAAGTAAATTTGACGTGGTCTATCAAACACATTATGATGTATTCTTAATATTAGAAATTAAATAAAAATAGATAGATGAAAAATAAACTAATGAAGAAGACGAAGATTGTAGCAACAATAGGACCAGTATCAGAGGGTGAAGAAATGATGACAAAATTAGTAAATGCGGGTGTTGATGTGATTCGACTCAACTTTTCTCATGGTGATTTTGAAGAACATGGCAATAGAGTTAAGACAGTACGTAAAATTTCTAAAAAATTAGATAAAACAGTAGCGATACTCCAAGACTTAGGAGGTCCAAAAATACGAATAGGTGAATTTTATAAAGATAAGATAGTTCTTAAAAATGGAAGTGAGTTTACTCTTACTACAAAAAAGATTGTTGGAGATGAAACTATTGTATTTGTAAATTATCCTCGCTTGCCACAAGAAGTTAAAAAAGGAGGAATAATATTATTAGATGACGGTAAAAAGAAACTTGAAATTCTAAGTACATCAAAAGATAAAATAAAATGTAAAGTTTTGGTTGGTGGCGAGACAAAAGGAAAGCGTGGAGTAAATGTACCTGGTGCATATTTAAAGATAAGTTCAATAACACCAAAAGATAAAAAAGATCTTGTGTTTGGGATTAAGAATGATGTGGATTTTATAGCCTTGTCGTTTGTTAGAGACCCAAAAGATATATTACAGTTAAGAAAGATAATGGATAATGCAAAGTTTAAAGCTGGAATTATTGCTAAAATCGAAACGCAAGAAGCGATAGACAATATTGATGAGATAATCAAAGTAGCTGATGGAATAATGGTTGCAAGAGGGGATTTGGCTATAGAAGTACCAGCCGAGAATGTTCCAATGTTGCAAAAGATGATAATAAAGAAATGTAATATTGCAGGTAAACCTGTAATAACAGCAACGCAAATGCTAGAGTCGATGATACATTCTCCAGTTCCAACACGTGCAGAAATCTCTGATGTCGCGAATTCAATATTAGATGGAACAGATGCCATAATGCTTTCTGAAGAAACAACACTTGGAGAGTATCCGCTTGAGGCAGTTTCTATGATGAGTAAAGTTGCTATTAGAGCAAATAGTGTTTCAAAACATAGGAGTAGCTATGACAATGAATGTATGGTAGATACTGCTGGGGCAGTTACATATTCCGTTGTTCGTACAGCGGAAGAAGTAGGGGCAAAAGCTATCATTGCTCTTACCGAATCAGGATTTACTGGGCGTATGATTTCACGTTTTAAACCGGCACAGCCTATCGTGGCAATGAGTTCTAACCCAAAAACGCTAAGAAGCATGATACTTTCTTATGGGTGCTATCCGTTGAAAATAGGGCAATTCAAATATGTTGGGGAAGTGGTGAGTGAGGTTGATAAGTTTGTATCAAAGTACAATTTTGCAAAAAAAGGAGACAAAATAGTGATAGTAGCCGGTATGCCATTTGGAAAATCAGGTGGTACTAACCTAATGTTTGTTCACGAAGTATAGTCTAGTATAATCAACTTAATGTATATAAAAGTAAGAGCTACGCCAAATTCAAAGAAAGAGACAGTAGAGCGTGTGTCAGAAGATCATTTCAAAATAAGCGTCAAGGAGAAAGCAGAACGCAATATGGCAAATGGTCGTATTTTGGATATTATCGCTAAATATTTCGATGTGCCTGTTTCTGCTGTGAAAATAATAAATGGACATCATAGTCCTAGTAAAATGTTGAGTGTAAGAAAAGATTGATATATAATTAAGCTATTCTAATAATTAAACTAATATAAAATACCATGGCAATTAAAATAAATAAAATAAAATCTACAAATATAGAACTTACTGATGCTATATCAGATTTTGTTACGAGTCGCGTAGATTCTCTTAATAAATTTGTTAACCCAGACGATTCAAGTGCCTCTATTGATGTAGAGGTTGGCAAGACAACAGATCATCACAACAAAGGAGATATATTTATGGCAGAGTTTAACTTTCAAATAGGGGGTAAGAATTTTAGGGCTTCTAGCGAAAGTGAAGATTTGTACAATGCAGTAGATAAGGTAAAAGAAGAAATGTCACAAGAACTACGCCGCAATAAAGGAAAAGAAAAAACTTTATTTAGAAGGGGAAGTTCTGCGATTAAAGAAATATTAAAAGGTTTTAGTAAAAAATAAAAAAATGTTTAATACAAATTGGAAAATCATTATTATTTTAGTAGTAGCTGTTTCGGCTATAATTATCTTTTTTATGAATTATACAAATAGAGATAACAAAACAAACGACGATAAAACAAATAAAGAAAGTTTGGTAGAAGGTAAGACACAAGAAACTGTTGTAAATAATGCAGAAGACACTACAAAAGGTAACAAACATAACGTTGTTTTTAAGACAAACCTCGGCGAAATAGAATTTGAATTGTTTTCTGACAAGGCACCAAAAACAGTCAATAATTTTATAAAGCTTGCGGGAGAAGGATTTTATGACAACACAAAATTCCATCGTGTTATAAAAGGATTTATGATTCAAGGAGGAGACCCTCTGTCAAAAGATGATTCTTCTAAGGCTGGATGGGGGACTGGAGGCCCTGGGTATACATTCGAAGATGAAATACATGATGCAAATAACAATGTAATAGGTGCTATATCAATGGCAAATGCTGGTCCAAATACAAATGGGAGCCAGTTCTTTATAAACACAGCAAATAATAGTTTTCTTGATACAAAACATACAGTGTTTGGTAAAGTTGTAAACGGTATGGATGTAGTTAAAAAAATAGAGTCCGTATCTACTGATCCGACAGATAAGCCGATTGAACCGGTTATAATAGAAAAAATTATTTTAAAATAAAATAAATAAAAAGACCTGCAAGTGCAGGTCTTTTTATTTATTTGAGAAAAGTTTCATAATCCATTTCTTTCTTACCCTCTGGTATGATTCTTTTTATAATAAATTTTCCGTCTTTAAGTTCAGCATCTTTGACGATTATACGGATTTTCTGTCCGTCTTTTTTTACAAAGAAATATGTTCTAGGCCATTTTGAAAATGCTATGAATTTTTTATAATTTTCTTGGGGATTGTCGTTTAGGTCGATTAGTCCATCTTCTTTCGTAATTTTTTTTGTGAACGTGGCTTCGTCATGATTTTGCTCAACACCTTTTATTTTACCAGATATCCATTTTGGTATTACCTCAATCAATAATTTCCCACCAATTATGGCCAATTTTTTTTCTAACTCTTTAAATTGATATGCAAGAGTTGGCTTTACTGTCTCTTCTTGGGCGAGTATCTCTCCATGGTCCATTCCTGCGTCTACTACCATTATTGTTGTTCCAGTTTTTTCTTCATCAGACAGCATCGCTGATTCAATAGGTGATGCACCTCTAAATCTTGGTAACATTGATGGATGTACATTAAGAAATCCATACTTAGGAATATCAAGTACACTTTGTGGGAGTATTTTCCCGTAAGCTGCAACGATCGCTAAGTCGTAGTTTTTAGATTTTAATCTGTTTTTAAAATCATCATCTAATTTTGATGGTTGTAATGTAGGTACATTATTTTCTTCAGCCCATACTTTTGTGGGTGCAGGAGTAATTACGAGCTTTCTTCCTTTTGGTTTATCTGGTGTTGTTACGATAAGACTTGGAAGGGTCCCTTCTTTTTTAAGCTCATCTAGTACATATACTGAAAAGTGAGGTGTACCGAAAAATATGATTTTAGGTTGGTTGTTCATTTATAGATTTACTTGATTTATTTATTATCTAACTATACTATGCTATTAGAAATGTATGGTCAATATTATACCAATATAATAAATGGAGAATTAGAGTATGTATGTTTTATTGTCGACGTTAGCTGCGGTTACATATCTTATAATATTAGGTATTGTCTTATTTTACCCAATACGATATCAATTTAGTAGTGGTGAAGTAGGATCATCTGTGCCAGCAATAAAAAAAGTATCTTATAAAAATAAAATTATAAATAGTATTATGGATACTAATGTTGGGTATAAGTTATTTTCTGGCAGAGATCTTATATACACTGTTCCTCTTGGTAGTGTCTTGTATGATAAGGGAATTGTTTATGTTAATAACAGAAATGTAATAAAAGTAATATTCAAAATACTTCCAGGTGGTGTAAGCTCAGATAATTTTTTATTTGAGGAAGATACTTTATTAAAATTGATGAACACCGATATTAGAGTAGAAAATTAGTAACTTAAAAACGGTTAATTTATTAACCGTTTTTATTTTTTGTATGGCACTTCTTCTATATTTTTAGCTTTATCTATAAATAAAGTACCTTCCAGATGGTCAGTTTCATGTTGGAATATCTGAGCCAAAAGTCCACCCGCTCCACGTGTAAACTTTTCTCCGTTCTCATCATACGCTTCAACGGTGATATTTGTAGATCTTCTAACATCTCCATAGTATCCTCTAATACTCAAGCATCCTTCTTCGAGTGTATTCTTTTTCTTAGATATTTTTATTATATTTGGATTTATAAATACCATATCATTGTTTTTAGCCTTGGCGTTTATATTTATTTCTTCAGGTTCTCCATACTGTATTGCATCTAACACTTTTCCAGATACAACAAATATACGAAGTGGAATTCCTATTTGTGGAGCTGCTATTGCGACACCATCATCCTCCAAGGACAGAGCTCTTTTCATGTCTTTTAGAATTTTATTTATTTGAGTAGCCCCTATTCTATCTAGTGCTACATTTTTAGATACTTCTCTTAGAATAGGGTCTCCATTTTGAATAATTTGTACCATGTATTAATAATGACATAAAATACGATACTTGACAAGTCATATTGTAGAAGGTATACTATATCCAGAATGTACTAATATACTTAAATAAAAAAGGGAATATCTATGTATAATGATAAATTTTCAAGTTTCAATATCCACGATATTGAAACTTCTCAAAAAGGTGTCATTCTTTCAATTCTTATAGAGTTTGTATCTGTAAGAAAAGTAGGATATAGAATCTTTGAGTTAAACAACATCAGTGGTGTCACTAGACTCATTGAATCGTACGTAGACGTTTCAGAGGAAAAAGAGAAAGAACTGTTTGTGTGCGCAAAAGATGCATTTTCAATGCATGGCACACAGCTTTCTATTTGTTAATTCTTACGTAGTTGGATAATTATCCAACTACGTTTTTTTATAAGATACTTTCAGGATCAATACTTACTATAAATGACATTGGGAGAGATCGAAGTATTCCTAAAAGTTTTTTATCAATCCAGTCATCGCTAGGTATTTTAAGAAGAAGATTTAGTTTATATTTCCCCTTTATTGTAGCTGTGAAAGCAGGAAATATATTAGGTTTATATTCTTCAAGTATTTTACCAAGTTTTTCCATTTCTTTTGTAACGGTTGCCTTGTTTCCGTTTAAAGAAATTTTTATTAGTATACTAAAAGGCGGATATTTCATATCTTTTCGTATTTCTATTTCTTCTCTGTAAAAATCTATTAAATTTCCTGTTGTAGCAAATTCAAATATTTTTTCATCTATATTTCGTGTTTGTATCAAGAAGTTTTTTGAAGCCTTTGTTCTTAATTGCAATAATGTTTTAAATATTCGTTCTTCTATCTCAAAATCTGGTATTGAAAATAATGAGTCTATAGAAAATATTACAACATTATTTATTGGTTTATCTAAGTAAGGAATTGCCATCTCAGTTCCTATGAGCACACTTCCCGGTGTTTCGTAAAAGTTATCTCTTTCTGTGATAACTTTTTTTTGAGTTTTTGTTTTTTCGCCGTCTATCCTAAATATTTCAGTATTTATAAATTTTTCTTTTATTAATTCTTCTACCTTTTCTATTCCAGCACCAAGCATTGCAAGTCTCCAGCTCCCGCACGCAACACATTTATCTTTTGCTCGTTTTTCATTCTTGCACTTATGACAAATAAATAGATTTCCGGTATTTTTGTTTAAAGATTTAGCACTATGTAGTATTATCGGTACGTTGCATTCGTCACATGTCACAGTCTCTCCACAGTCGTTGCAGATAATTATTGTATGCAGTCCTTTTCTTGATACAAGTATAAAAGTATTTTCGCTATTTTCTTTTGCGATACTTATCATTCTTTTGAGTTCATCACTCATATATACATCTTTTTTTACACCAATGGAGTTTGGGTCTGGCTTCATGTTTACAGTTTTATTTGTTGCGGTAGATAAGTATCTAAATTTAAGCGGTGAGTATTCAGAATAGAAGCCTTTTTCTTTTTGGTATATTGTCTCTGTTCTCAAAAGGATATCTCCAAATATTAATCTAGTATTGTATCTTTTAGCTAAGTATTTAACAAAAATTCTAATGTCTATAAATGGTCTTACCATCATTTTGTATGCGTTGTTGTTTTCCTTGTCTAGTATAATTGTTCCAAAATCATTTCTTGGTATAGATAGGTATGCCCCAGTTCCAATAATTAATACCGGGTGTTTTTCATTTAGAATTTTCGCCCAATTTTCTGATATTTCTTTTTTAGAAATTTTGCTGTGAAAAATAAAAGTATGTTTTTCAATTCCTTTTTTGAGTATATTTGCTGTTTCTTCTATGTCGCTTATTTTTGGAAGGCAGAAAAATACAGAAGAGCCCTTAGCAAACTCCTCTCTTATTATTGCTTTATATATAGAAAGTCTATCTTTGTCTTCGGCTTGCACCAAGGCAATGTCTTGTTTTGTGTTTGATGTGGGATTTTGTTTTATGGACGGTATTTCAAATTTTTCTTTACTAGATATTTCACTAAGAGCGTGTTTCGCAAGCACGTTTAATATTCCACCAACAGTCCCAGCAAAATATTCAGATGTATCTTTTATG
>CAZTTV010000035.1:0-7097 GCA_964616385.1 uncultured Candidatus Saccharibacteria bacterium
GATGCCTATATGAATTTTGAGAATATTTCAATCGTATGTCATTACGGAAAAAGTACAGCAAATTATATCCTTGAATTATGTAAACATTTCAAAATAGATTATTTTGTTATTAATGATTGGGATTTTGAAAAAGATGAATTGTCAATAGAAGAAATTACTGGTTTTGATACACTTGGAAATTTAAAGGCTGATGTGATTTATACTGGTAGTGGTAAAAAAGCAATGATAACTACTAACTGGAATTTAATAAATGCTGCTGGAATAGATAAAATCCATTTTAATATAAAGAAACTTGAATCAGTTATAGGTTACGATTCTAATGATAAGAGTAGTATTGCTATTTGGGATCTAATAAATTCTGAAGATTTCTCTTTTGATGAAAATTTATTCCCTGATAAATTAGAAATATTCTTAGGATTGAAAGATGAAGATCCAGAAGTTGTAGTAGAAGAAGATTTCCCAGTTTAAAATTAAAAAAACATATAAATTAAAAGTATGAATGCTAGCAAGAAAACAATAAGTGATATTTTTAATGGAGGTCGTATACTAGAAATACCTTTCTTTCAACGAGCCTATGTTTGGGATGAAAATCAATGGGAACGTCTTTTAGATGATATGGATCTAATCACTAAATCCAATAAGCCTTATTTTTTAGGTTCCGTAATTTTAAAACAAAAACCGACCTCCACAACACAAACAGTTGGTGATTTAAGATCAATAGTGGATGGACAACAACGTTTAACAACATTATGTATTTTCTTTAAAGTATTATGCTTACATACAGGAGATACCTATAAATTTGATGGTCGTTTCAGAATTCTAAATAAAGATAAGGATATTGCATTACTACATAACCATCAAGATATTACTAATTTTAATACAGTGTTAAATCTCGATGAACTTCAACCGTTAAATAGTAAAGGAAAAATTATAGATTGTTATAATCATTTTCGAAAAAATATTTCTGAACTTAATTTAGACTATGATAAAATAGCGAATAATATCATGTTCGTTGGAATAGATTTAGATGAAAAAGAAGACGAGCAACAAATATTTGATACTATTAATTCATTAGGTGTTCGCTTAACAGTTGCAGAATTATTAAAGAATTTCTTTTTCGGCAGGGAAGATATTGAAGCCTATGAAAAGAATTGGAAAGAAATTTTTGAAAAAGATGATGAAACAGTTGAGTTTTGGGAACATGAAGTTCTTGCTGGACGAGCTAAGCGTCAAAATATAGAGTTATTTTTTTATGCCTTTTTGCAAATAAAAGTGAATGTGTCAAATACTAAAGTAAAGACTGAAGACAAACTATTATTTTCAAAGTTCGATGGATTATTTGAATCTTATAAATCGTTTATCGAAAATTATGCTCCAGATAAGAAAAAAATTATACAGGAAATTAAAGAATATGCCAAGCTCTATTATAATGAAATATTATACTTTGAGATTGATGAAGAATTACCAGAAAAAGCAGGTATAGAAAGAATAAATGCGTTAATATTTGGGTTAGAAAACACAACTTTAATACCATATGTTTTGTACGTGCTTAAAAACACTGAACCTGAACATGAAGGTGGAGAATACAATCTTGAAAGAGATAAAATCTTTGAATTACTAGAGTCATATATCATGCGTAGAATTGTTTGTAAAGCATCAAACAAAAATTACAACCAATTTTTTACAGATAGATTCATTGGTAGAGAGCTACTTTCAGTAGAAAGGGTAAAAACCTATCTAGATGAACAAGACGATCAAGTCAATTATTTTCCATCAGATTTAGACCTTTCAGAAGGGTTTCAAAAATCAGAACTCATTAATCGACAAACTAGAGGGGTTTTATATATGCTTGAGTCAAAAATTAGGGATCGTTCTTCTCAATCAACAGCTCTTTTGGGTTTAAACTCATATAGTTTGGAGCATTTAATGCCTAAGAAATGGGAAAATAATTGGGATAAATTGAATACAGAAGAAGAAAAATATAACAGAAAGAAAAAACTGTTGACATTGGGTAATTTGGCAATAATTACCGCTTCTTTGAATTCATCAATTCGTGATGCAGATTGGAAAACAAAACTCAATGGAAAGGGTAATAGAGGCGGTTTAAGAATGTTTGCATCTGGCATAGAAACTATGGAAGGTTTTTTAGAGCAACCTGAATGGAATGAGGTTCTTATTAATGAGAGAGCTCTTTTTTTATACAATAAAGCACTTTCCGTTTGGAAAGATTAGATTATAATATTGGTGAAATTAGTTAAAATTTAGAATGAATAAATTCACTGAAGCACAATTGGAAAAACGAATATAAAAGTGTTTTAATTATTGGGAAGAACAGTAGCTCTCTATCCTGTATCTTTTAGAGAAGTATTCTCGTACAAAGATACAGGTGAGAAATAAATAATACAACTAATCATATCAAATATTATCAACATTTGTCCAGTTTATTTGTTAAAAAACTGGACATTTTACCTATCTTTGATCTAAAATAATACATTGAAAACGTCTGATTACATAAGAGATAAGATAGAAAGACTACCAAAGGGCTATGTTTTCACCTATGCAGATTTTATCACAGAGGTGAATAAAAAAGAAGCTATTATTAAAAGTTTAAACAGAATGGTAGCCGTCAGTAAAATTGCCAAGCTGTCTAAAGGCAAATTTTACAAACCGGAACAAACACCATTTGGAGACCTGATGCCAGACCAAAAACAAGTGGTAAAAGACCTTCTTGAAAAAGAAGGAAGAATACTTATAGGTTATTTAACAGGCTATAGCATTTACAATCAGTTAGGTTTAAGCACTCAAGTAGGTAGTATTATTCAAATAGGTTGTGCAAATATTCGCCCGGCAACACAAAGAGGTAGATATAAGATTGTGTTTGTTAAACAGAAGAACACCATTACCAAAGAAAACATACCCTTGTTACAAATTTTAGATGCTATTAAATACATTAAGAAAATACCGGATGCCACACTCGCCAATTCTTGTAAACGCTTTATGAGTATCCTCAAAGAACTTCCGCAAGAGGTACTGTCCTCTTTAATAAAACTATCTTTAAAATATCCGCCAGCTACCCGAGCATTATTGGGTGCGCTACTCGATGCTATTAATGGTAACATTGATACCTCAATACTTCAAAAAAGTTTGAACCCTATTACCTCATACAAGTTTGGTATTACTAAAAAAGTAGTACCTACAGTCAATAAATGGAATATTGTATGAGACTACATGAAGATAAAAAACTGTTTAAACAATCTGTGGCCTTTACGGCACAACAAAAGGGCATTAAAGATATCTACATAGAAAAAGATTATTGGGTAACCCTGACTCTTCATACTATTTTCAATAGTGAAGCTAAAGAATATGCTGTCTTTAAAGGTGGCACCGCCTTATCTAAATGTTATGGAATTATAGAACGTTTCTCAGAAGATATTGATTTGGTGGTATTAAATCACGAAGGAGATACCGGAGGAAAGTTGAAAAATAAAATCAGAACTATTTCTAAGGTTATAGAGGTAATAATGCCAGAAATAAATATTCCGGAAATCACCAATAAAAAGGGAATGATCCGGAAAACGGCACACACCTATACCAAGCAATTTAAGGGAGATTATGGTCAGGTAAGAGATACCATTATTATAGAATCTACTTCGTTGGGTTATCATGAACCACATACCCAAAAAGAAATTAGCACATACATTTTTGAAATGATGAAAGAGACCGGTCAGCTTAACATAGCAGAAGCATACAATATGCTACCCTTTGAAGTGCGCGTATTAGACCCTACCAGAACCTTTTGTGAAAAAATCATGAGTCTGGTGCGATTTTCTCACTCCGAAAACCCCATAAATGACCTCATTATGAAAGTTAGGCACCTCTATGATGTACATCAATTGCTAGGCCTTGATGCTATTTCGTCATTTTTTATGTCCACTGATTTTGATGCTATGCTATTAAAAGTTGCCCAAGATGATGTGGAAGGTTATAAATCAGGTAATGAATGGTTGGCAATTCACCCAAAAGAAGCAATCATTTTTGCTTCACCAAAAGAAACCTGGGACAAAATAAAAGGCACATATCTAGGTGATTTTAAGGATTTGGTTTATGGAGAATTGCCTCATGAAAAAGAAATTTTGCAATCTATTAAAAGCATTGCAAAAAGACTTGAAAAAATAACGTGGAATATAAAGACTAAGTCATCATGAAGTTTACCGAAGCACAATTAGAAAAAGCATTTATTGAGCTATTAGCCCAGGAAAAATTTCTGCATGTTAATGGTAAAGAAATTTTGCGAGATGATGATGAAGTGCTTATCAAAGAAGATTTAAAAGAATTTCTTCTACAACAATATAAAAAAGAAAAACTGACTGATACAGAGGCAGACCAGATCATTAAAGAATTAGAACTGCTACCTGCTTCTGATTTATATGAAAGCAATAAGACATTTATGAAAAAAGTGTCTGATGGTTTCAATTTTAAAAGAGAAGATCGCAACCAAAAAGACATTTGGATATATCTGATAGACTTTTCAAAAGAGAATAAGAATACCTATAAAATTGTGAATCAACTGGAAATAGTGGGTTCAGAAAAACGTATCCCTGATGGTATTGTTTACATTAACGGAATACCCTTGGTGGTACTAGAATTTAAAACTGCCATACAAGAGAATACAACTATTTATGATGCCTATAAGCAACTTACTGTTCGCTATAAAAGAGATATCCCTGAACTGTTTAAATACAATGCCTTTTGTGTCATTAGTGATGGCGTTAATAATAAGGCCGGTTCCTTTTTTGCATCGTATGAATTTTACTACGCATGGAGAAAAATTGAAGGCTTAGAAAATGAAGTAGATGGTATTGATTCTATGTTTACTTTGATACAAGGAATGTTTAACCACAAACGTTTACGAGATATCATTCGCAATTTTATTTTTATACCTGATGCCTCCAAAAAAGATGAAAAAATAGTTTGTCGTTATCCACAATATTATGCAGCAAAGAAACTTTATAAAAACATTATAAAACATCAACGGCCTGATGGAGATGGAAAGGGTGGTACTTATTTTGGAGCAACCGGTAGTGGCAAAAGTTATACCATGTTGTACCTTACTCGTTTGTTAATGAAAAGTGTACATTTTTCAAGCCCAACCATTATCTTAATTACAGACAGAACCGACTTAGATGATCAATTATCGGGTCAATTTACCAATGCCAAAGGATTTATTGGTGATAATACCATTATCAGTGTAGAAAGTAGAGCCGAATTAAGAACATTACTTCAAAACAGAAAAAGTGGTGGCGTATTTTTGACTACCATTCATAAATTTACAGAGGATACCAATTTACTTACGGATAGAACTAATATTATTTGCATTTCAGACGAAGCACACAGAAGCCAAATAAATTTAGATCAAAAAATTAAAGTCACAGCAAAAGGTGTTGAAAAAGTTTACGGCTTTGCAAAATATCTTCATGATTCATTGCCTAATGCAACCTATGTTGGCTTTACAGGTACTCCAATAGATGCTACCTTAGATGTGTTTGGAGATATTATTGATGCCTATACCATGACCGAATCTGTTACAGATGAAATTACGGTACGTATTGTTTATGAAGGTCGGGCAGCAAGAATATTATTAAAGAATGAAAAATTGTATGAAATAGAGGAATATTATAATTTGTGTGCAGAAGAAGGTACCAATGTATATCAAATAGATGAAAGTAAAAAGGCTACGGCAAATATGAATGCAATTTTAGGCGACCCTGATCGATTAAAAACTGTAGCAGAAGATTTTGTAAACCATTATGAAAATAGAGTTAATGAAGGAGCGACCATCAAAGGAAAAGCGATGTTTGTATGCAGTAGTAGAGCCATTGCTTATGATTTTTATAAAAATGTGATTGCATTAAGGCCTGAATGGGCAACAATAAAAGTAGCTGAAGAAGGCGCTGAATTGAGTGACAAAGAGAAAAAGGAAATCAAACCTATGGCACGTATCAAAATGGTAATGACAAGAGGTAAAGATGATCCTAAAGCGTTGTATGATATGCTCGGCACAAAAGAGTATCGTAAAAAATTAGACGGGCAGTTTAAAAACGGCAACTCTAATTTTAAAATTGCCATTATTGTCGATATGTGGCTTACAGGGTTTGACGTTCCATTTTTGGATACGATGTATATTGATAAACCAATACAACAACATAATTTAATACAAACTATTTCTCGCGTAAATAGAAAATATAAAACCAAAGAGAAAGGTTTAATTGTAGATTATATTGGTATTAAAAAACAAATGAATTTAGCTTTAGCGCATTATAACAAAATTGACGGTCAGAATTTTGAAGATATAGACCAGTCTATCGTTGTTGTAAAAGATTACCTTGATTTATTAGCTAAAATTTTTCACAAATTTGATACCACAAAATATTTTTTCGGATCGGCTTTAGAACAATTACACACCTTGAACAAGGCTTCAGAATATGTTCAGGTCACAAATGAGTTGGAAAAGCGCTTTATGCACTTGGTAAAAAGATTAAAAGCTGCTTATGATATTTGTGCCGGTAGTGAAAAATTAAATCAGGTAGAAAGAGATCATATTCATTTTTATTTAGCTGTTCGTTCTATTGTTTTTAAGCTGACAAAAGGCAATGCACCAGATACAGCCCAAATGAACATGAAGGTTCGAGATATGATAAAAGAAGCATTAGCCAGCGATGGTGTGGAGGAAATTTTTAAATTAGGAGAACAAGCCGAACAGGATATATTTGATGAAAACTATTTGGCCAAGATTGAGAAAATTAAATTGCCTAATACCAAAATCAAACTACTGCAACATTTATTGGCAAAAGCAATTGGCGAATTCAAAAAGATTAATAAAGTAAAGGGTACGGGTTTTTCTAAAAAGATGCAAGACTTGGTAGAGCGTTATAATCAACGTAAAGAAGATGATGTATTACGAAGTGAAGTTTTAGAAGATTTTACAGATGAAATAATAGATTTATATCACGCTTTGAAAAAAGAAAAGGAATCTTTTGCTGAAATGGGTATCGACTTTGAAGAAAAAGCTTTCTATGACATTCTCAAAGCACTGACCA
>CAZTTV010000036.1:0-1956 GCA_964616385.1 uncultured Candidatus Saccharibacteria bacterium
GTTTTTAAATATGAGATTATAGTAGTTGATAATGCTTCTTCTGACAATTCGGTTAAAACTATAAAAGAGAAATTTACTTTTATTAATGTTATTTTAAATAATACGAATATTGGTTTTGCAGCAGCTAATAACATTGGTTTTTCAGCTGCAATAGGTGATTATGTCTTATTACTTAATCCTGATACTCAAATAATCGATGGAGCAATTGATAAATCGCTTACATATTTGCAAGAAAATAGTGAAGTAGGAGTACTTGGTTGTAAAGTAATATGGGAAACTGGAGAAAGACAGTCTACATTAATAAAATTCCCTACTTTAAGAGACATGGTGATAAATTTATTTGTGCCAAATAAATTTATGCGTAAGAGTCGTTGGCTTGGAAAGTCGCGGTATGTAGGTATCAATTATGACCGTGATCATGATGTTGAAGTTGTTGCAGGTTGTTTTATGATGTTGCCACTAAGTGTAATAGATAGTGTAGGGAAACTTGATGAAGATTTTTTTATGTTTGGTGAAGAGATAGAGTGGTGTTGGCGGATTCATCAAAGTGGGAAAAAGATTCGTTATTTTTCTGAGGCTGTCATTATGCATTATGGTGGTGGATGTAGTTCTTCGCTTTCTTATCGAAAGGCTTTACTTATTGCTAAAGGGCAGTTGATGGTTTTTAAAAAAACTCGTGGTGTCTTTGTAGCAATTATTGCAAACGTTTTGATGTTATTGCGAGATTTTCCGAGGTCGTTAGTATGGGTTGTTTTAAAATTGTTTGACAAGGAAAGGGCAGAGAAAATTGTTCCTCTGAAAGTATCTCATAAGAGGCTTTCTTATCTGTTTTATTATTTAATTGGTTTTGAGAAAGAAATATAATAAATAAAGGATATGAAGTCAGCATTTAAATCAATAGTACAAACTAGTGTGCATTTTATGCTTTCTCCTCTTGAGAGCATTATGCTTGAAAACAAGGGGTATGGAAGCATTCCATTGCCTATTTTTATTCTTGGTGCTCCAAGATCTGGAACAACGCTTCTCTACGAATTGTTAGTTAACTGTTATGAGTTTTCTTATTTTACTAACTTTGCTAATACCTTTTATAACACACCGTTAACAGTATCTAAGTTTGGAGAGCAATTTAAGAGAAACTGGTATGGAAATCAGGAAAGTCGGTTTGGAACAATTAGTGGTCTTGGTGCGCCTAGTGAAGCTGGCAGTATTTGGGGGCGATGGATCCCTGAGTTCAATTACCTTGATGAAAATGATGCAGAAGAACGTAGTAAACATTTAGCTGATTTAGTCAGAGTAATAAAAGCTTTGCAGTTGATTCAAGGAGCGCCTTTTATTAATAAAAATGTTATGCATTGTGTACATATACGTTTTTTGGATGCGGTATTTCCAAACTGTTTATTCATTGATCTGAGAAGAGAAAAAAAAGCAAATGTTCGGTCGATAATTCGAGCTCGTGAACAAAAAGGCGGTCCTATGCTGGACGCTGATGGCTGGTGGTCTGTAAGACCTCGTAATGTGGAGTCATGGTGTGGACTTTCTATTGAAGAACAGGCTTGTGCTCAAGTGTCTTTGTTGCATAAGAATATTGATGAATCTTTCAGAGCAATTGGAGAAGATCGAAGGATTATGATCAATTATGAAGATATTTGTCTCGATCCTGAGTCAATTCTAGAAAAAGTTAGAAAATTTCTCATTTCCAAGAGTCTTGATATACAGACAAGGCATCCTTTTCCTGTATCTTTTAATAAATCTCCTTCAGTACCATTTGCTTCTGAAGTAGAAGAGTTGATTGAACTAACACTCGTAAAACTGGAGGAAAACTGAAATGATATATAGTAATAAAGGGATTGTGGTTAGACTCTTCTATCTCGTTGTGGCCATTGCAGTATGGGGACTAACCATTGGAGGAAGGTTGTTTCTTTCAAAAAAGGTTATTCTCTGCTATCACGATATCAC
>CAZTTV010000036.1:2056-6965 GCA_964616385.1 uncultured Candidatus Saccharibacteria bacterium
AAACCGGAATGGCTGAGGGGCAGTAACCATAAAGATGAGCATAAAAAGCTTATGAGTAGTTATCAAATAAAAAATCTTACAGAGAACTCTTTGGTATCTTTTGGTATACATACACACACTCATCCAAGACTCACCAGTATTGAAAATACTACTATGAATTATGAATTATGTAAATCAAGAGAGTTACTTGAAAACGTGATAGGTCAGAAGGTTTGTTCTTTGGCTTATCCACATGGAGCCTATAATTCTGAGGTAACAGCAGCAGCGGAATCATGTGGTCTAACTCAATTATTAACGCTTGAAGAGCAGATGGTTGACACATCTCAAATAAAAGGAGAAATGGGGCGCTTTTTAATGGATCCAGATGTCTGGTTCCTTGAATTTAAATTGACAGTGGATGGTGCATATTCATGGCTTTTTTCCTTTAGAAGAAATATCAGGTTATTGAAAAAATATGTAGGTGCATGAATTGAATTTAAGAATAGAACGGATTGAGCTTAAAGATTGGCTTGCTGCAGCTAAACAGTTTAATGATTATAATTACACTCATTATTGGGCATACAGTAACTTAGCTGCTAAGCGTATTGGCGCTTGTTCAGAACATATTTCAGTTGTTGATGAGCAAGGCAATTTAATTGCACTCTCTAATATCAGAATTAAGAAACTTCCCTTTGGGTTGGGTGGAATTGCCTATATTAGTGGTGGTCCAATGGTGGATAGGGGGCAAAAAGATTTTAAAAAGGAATTTAGGTCTGTTTTGGCAGTCATCAGGAAAGAATATGTAACAAAAAGAGGGTTAGTACTTAGGATTTCTCAGCGTCATAAGGTTTCACCATTTTGTGTGCAGGAAGCTTCTGTTTATTTCGAAGATGGTTTTTCTAGCCATAAAAAAACCAATGCAACAATGATTCTTGATTTATCGTTTAATCTTGATATTATCCGTAAAAATTTCCATCAGAAATGGCGAAATATTCTTAATAAAAGTGAAAGACAAGATATCAAAATAGTCGCTGGAAATGATAAAAAATTGTTTGTGGAGTTTGCAGGCTTGTTTAAAGAACTTATAGCGAAAAAATCCTTTTATGTTGACATGGATGATCAGTTTTTTATGGCAGTACAGGAGCAATCATTAGAACAGGAAAAATTTTATATAGCAATTGCTTATTATGATAAAAAGCCTATTGGAGGGCATTTGTCAAGTATGGGGGGCGATACCTCTGTATATCTCTTGGGGGCAGCAAATGAAGTAGGAAGGAAATTGGGTGCAGCTTATTTATTACAATGGTTCGTTATAAACGAATCAATACGAAAGGGATGTCACTGGTATGATCTTGGAGGTATAGATCAAAAAGAAAATCCAAATGTATATTCGTTCAAAAAACGAATGGGGGGGGAGGAAACAGGTATTGGACATGTATTTCAAGTATACGAGGGTTATAAAGGATTGATTACTCTTTGGCTGGAAAATATATATAGAATTTTGAAAATTTGGGTAGACTTATACAGAAAATGATAAATTGTTCGTGTGCGTCAAGATTTATTAAAAAAATTAGATGGGGGAATTATTGAATAAATTATTCTCTATCAAGATAAATTTAGTTCTGCTCACTTTGTATTATTTATACTCTTTTTTTAATTTTACAAGAAAAATTTCAGTGGATTCACTTTTGTAAATTGGAGGGGAAAATGGATAGAGGATTGTTATATTCAAAATTTTCAACAGTTATTATGTTTTTTTGTGCTATACGATCCGAAAGAATTAGAAGAATATGCAGAAAATTAGCTTTATTTCTTGAAGGAGGAGAATATAAGTCTGGTACACTAAGGAAAATTTTAAAAAAATATTATGGAGTTACAGTTGGTGCTTTTAGCTATGGGGCATGTACCAAACTCAATATTTTTCCACCAGGTGTTAAAATTGGAAGATATGTTTCAGTTGCCAATGGGGTTAGAGTGATTTTGCATAATCATCCTTATGACAGATTGTCAATGCATCCTTTTTTTTATAATCCAGAGCTTGGCTATGTTGATACTGAAAAAGTATCTTTTAAGCCTTTAGAAATCGGGCATGATGCTTGGATAGGGGATGGTGCGAAAATTTTACCAAATTGCAACAAGATTGGTATAGGGGCAGTGATAGGAGCTGGCGCAGTTGTGACAAAAGATGTCCCTAATTTTGCGATTGTTGCAGGAAACCCTTCAAAAATTATAAAAATGCGTTTTAGTCAAGATGTTTGTGATTTAATATTGAAAAGCAAATGGTGGGAGAAAGATATAAAGGAAATGGGGTTTTTGTTGAATAATTTGGGTGGGTTTACTGGGGAGAAAATTAAGCAAAATTTAGATGTATAACACGATAGAAATACCTCCTGGTTTTTTTAGACGAATTCTTTTTAATGCTCTATTTTTTAATGTTTCGGAAAAACTTTGTTTTTCCGAAAAATGTACTGATTTGTATGCATATTGATTATGCTTAGAAAGCAACATGCTGTGTAAATATATTTTATTTCAGCTGTGTATTGATAATTTCGATAGTTCCTTTCATTGTCTAGTTAGGCATAGTTATCCTAAAAAATGAAGATCTTATTACTCAACATAACAGGTTATTGTTTAGTTTTTACTCTGCTACTTTCATCTCGTTCCCAATGAGAAAAACCTTTTGTTTTACTTTGCATTCGGGCACGAACTCTAGTAAAAATATTAACACTTAAATAGACAAATACTTTTGGCCACATATTAATTTCACTAATTAACTCCCTAATTGCCAATCCGTATGCTTTTGTTTCATTCCTAATTAGCTCAGGAAAGCGATGTTCGAACTCGTACCCTCCCAAACGACTGCGAGTCTTAATTTTTATCAGCCCTGCTAAAGTAGTAGGAGCACTTATTATAGAAACGGCATTGTTTACAGCTATTCGTTGTTCGCCTTTAAACAAAGCTCGGATAAAGCGATCGTCTGCGATTATATCAGGAAATTTTGAGAAATATTTTCTTCCTTCTTCAGACAAAACATACATTCCAGCACCAATCATACCTTCTCGACAATATGGTAAATTACACCAGATATCATAATAACTTTTTACAGCCCAAGATGAGCCAGTCAAAGCCATCTGCATTTTTGGAGCAGCTGCCAACGCATTACTCGTTTCCATAGCCGCAACAACCTTCGATATATCTTTAAGACTAATTCTAATATCAGCATCAAGGTAGAATCGTGGAAAATATGAAGCCACATCATCCCCCAAATTCAAGGCATTTGTTTTTGATGCTACTTTAGTTTCAATGCAATGTACTGCAGTACCAAAAGAACGCACAATATCTGCTGTGCTGTCATTGCAGCCATTACACACAACTATAATTTCAGGAACAACTAAATCTGATGACTGAACAAGCTGCTGTAGGCAGTGAGCAATCATGTCTTTTTCATTATGTGCTGGGATGATGATTGAGATCTGCCTCTTGTTCATAAAGGCATCTCTGTAAAATTGAACATGAGTGTAAAAATCATCATTCTGGGCATATAACCGAACTGCCTCTGATGTTCTGTATAATCAAAACCATTTATGCACATACAAATAGTACCCTAAAAAATATGCCTAATAAAAAAACAAAAATATCACAAGTACTCCAGAAAATTTGGTTTGATAGAGCGCTTGGCTATTTATAATTAAAAAAAGACATTCCACTAATAAAGAAAAACAAGACATATATTGAATTCCAAAAATGAACTGTGAACCCAGCTATAACAAGGGATAAAAAGCACATCACAATACCTTTTTCATAATTCCTTATCACTTCATTTTTATCACCGCATGTTCTAAATAAGACAATATATGACATTATAATCAATGGAATGAGAACAGGTAACCCAAATTTTAAAGCCTCAACTAACCAAAAACTATCAACACTACCTGGCATCCAAGAAGGTCTTACCCAGTCATTATATCCTATTCCAAATAAAGGATTGCTGGATATATTCTTTCCTACATGTTCCCAAATAAGTTTCCTGAAAAATGCTGTTTGGGGGTTCAAAGTAAAATGTGACAAAATAAAATTTAATACATTTTTTTGTAACACAATATCAACAAATAAATATATTATAAAAGTATATATAAAATATATTTTTTTAATTTTAAATCTAGAAATATATTTAAATAAAAACTGAAGAATGACCATTATAAATGATACTGAAGATAAAGATGCAAGAGATGAAATGATAATTATGCCAATCTTTAAAAAAGACCTTTTCTTCATCGACATATACAATGACAAAGAAGAGGCACAAAATACTCCTAATAATATCGGGTGATCAAAAACTGATTCAGCCCTATAAAACCCGAGCCTAATTTCATTAACTTCAGTATTTGTACCCAATACTAAATTTTTTACAAAATTAGTACCATATATATTTTCAGGTATACTCAATATTGGTAAAAAAACAACCAACATAACATAAGTTTTTATACTTTTAACCAATTTATTTGCACTATTAATGTATACACGTGCAATCATATAAGGAGAGCATGTCTCTATTGCAATAATACCTCCAGATTTAATTCCTCTATCAAGCCCATTATTTACAGATATAGATAAAAAAATCCATAATGATATGATTAAAATTAAATAATCACATGCATGCCTCTTTACATTATTAGAATATGTTGAATAACATTTTATAAAACCAAAAATCAAAACAAATCTATACATAGACAGTCTGAGGCCAAATATATCTACAGACATATCAGTAGGAAACATGAGACTTATAAGTAATGCATTAACCATATCATACCTTTTTCTATTTTAATGAAGTCAATACTTGTATTAAATGAAACTATAGTAAAAACTAGAGTAGTTGCAAAAATTATAATTAATATATTGTATAAATATTTCTTTAGCTTAATGCCTATTA
>CAZTTV010000037.1:0-6851 GCA_964616385.1 uncultured Candidatus Saccharibacteria bacterium
CTGTTCAAGGCGTTGGTGGTGATTGTGTTTTTGTTTTTGAAAACGGGGCACAGTAGTTAGGCAAGTACTAAAGTGGGCAAGATTTTTTCGTGTCGATTAAAAACTTTATTTATTAAAAAATCATCAAATCTAGATTCCGCCATTATTTTTTGTTTACGCTTCCAGTATTCTATTCTTCCATTAAGCCTAGTGGATTCTATATTATTGGCTCTACGAGTCTTCCTTACCTTATTCTGCTTGGTTGTGTCAGTAGTTTCCTTTCTTCTAACCAAAAGTCTTTCGCGATGTTTCGCCCAATATTCCCTCCTGTAGAGATTATGCTCCTCTCGGTACTCTTCTCGATATTTCCTTTGTATCTCAAGCTTCTTTTCCTTTTTCTCTTTTTCACCTAATCCTTTGTCGCTATGCTTAATTAGAATCTGTATCTCTTTTTCAACTTCTTCCTTTTCTTCGGCTCTTTGAGCCTTATTATATTTTTTAAATTCTTCAAGCTTAATTTCTTCTTCGGTAAAAAGGCTGGAGCATTTCGCACACCTGTATCTATGTCTTCTTTTTAAGAAAGTTAATTCATAATTGCATTTTAGACAGCGTGACATTGAAATAGATAGAGATTAGAATTTTTAAGGATTTGTTTGATTTTCTCCCGAATTTGGATATTGTCAAATATATGGCGATAATTCGATATATATAAAAGTTTATAAAGGGTCTATGAGTAATGCATCATATAGTAAGTAATAAAAGTTACAAAAACTAAAAATATAAAAGCAAATGACGTTTAATAAAAAAATGAAAAGAAAAAATTGGTATGAAGAAAGGGGTTTTAGGAAAAATCCATTTTCCCTAGACCCCATAGGAATTAGTGATGTAGAGAGTCCTCTGTTTGTAGACAGGACTGAAGCCAGAGACCAAATAAAAAAGTTTGTGCAGGAAGATTCTGGGTCTATAATAATTATATCAGAAATAGGATATGGTAAAAGTTCTATTATGAATTTATCCGAACAATATTCTGTAAATGCGGGGAAGAAAGTTCTAAGAATTGATCCTAGAAACAATAAAGAGAAAATTTGTTTTTTTAAATCACTCATAAAAGAACTTGGGGTAAAAATAAAACCAGAATACACCCCAGATCAAAAAGAGATGATAAACTCTTTTTTAGATAACGGGAAAGATCAGGATTTACAATTAATTATTAAATTGTTAGAAGAAATATTTCACAAATTTCCATCAGTTTTAGTGATGGATGATTTAGATAAAATTTTAGAATTCAAAAAGCACATAGAAATGATCAAGGAAATATTGGACCTTCTTCCCAAAAATCTTCAAGTCATAACCACTGGAGACATAAATCAGATTATGAATAGTAGGATTATTGTATCTGTATTATACGAAATTTTTGATTTTCCGATACTTCTAGATAGCATAGACACTATAGGAAAATTAAAAGAATTTGTTAATGGGCGAATGGAGGTTTATTCTCTTAATGGGGAAGTTTTAGAATTTGGAGACGAAATTTTTAAAATTTTATTAGATAGGACTAGGGGGAACCTGCGGGAGACCTTCAGATACCTTTCCGCATTACTAAAAACTGGTGATTATTCTAGGGAGAGTTTTATAAAAATAATTGTAGAAATTGATAGCATGAGGCTACATGTATTAGACACGACTGACAAAGAGATTCTTCTTTCCGTTGCTGGAAATAAAAAAGACATAAAAGAAATAAGAGAGGGGCTAAAGAAAAAAATTAGTCCCCAGATGATTCGAGTTAGGCTAGATGATTTACATCAAAACTGCATGATCTACAAATACAAGTCAAAAGACAGTAAAAAAATAATATATGAGGCTCCAATAACTATAGAGGTGATGCTCAGCAGTGTGGATAAGGAGAAAAAGCAGGAATAAAAATAAATCTATTTTAAAAGAGAATGATAAAAAACAAACATAAAAAATCAATTTATAATCAGTTAAATCTAGGCAGGACTTTGTTCCATAATCCCTTTACCACCTTTCGTCACAGAAATATGTGTAAAGAATTCTTTATAAACATTTTGCCTTCTGGGGTTTCGGCTGACAATACACAACTAAATTTATCGCATCCAGTGCATGTTGAAACATGTGCGGTGTATGCGAGCTAAAAAAAATGAAAGAACAAACATTAAAAAAATTAGAACTTGACATTGATGAGCAATCTGTGATGCCCCTTCAGAGGGATTTGCAAAATTGCCGTAAATTTAAGATACCTGCAATTTTTAAGGGGTCCAATGCAATTTTCGTAAAGAAGATGGCTTTTCCTAATAGGATTAACTGGACAAATAATTGGAAGGACGACAAGAGTGTCATCCAAAAAGATTGCAAGGATTTTCCAAATTTTAATTTTTTAGTTAATTTCCAATATAGAAAAGGTGTTACCTTTAATTCTGACGAGATGGAATATTTTGAAAGAGTTCAACAGGTACCAGAACTTAATCAAATCTGTATGAATGAGAAGAATCCACGTCAGACTTTGAGTGAATTTTCTGATCAACTGGATGGATGGATTTCTAGAAATAGTGGCAAGGAAGTCGTTCCCACATTAGATCCGTCTACTGAAGATATGGCAAGAAAAGTTCTCTTAATAAAAAATAAAGGTTTGCAGAAATGCGCAGTTATTTTTAGAGGATACCGAGGTTCTAATGATAAGGCGGAATTGAGTAGAATATTAGCTACACTTCGCTCATTAGGAATTTATTCATTTGTCTTTGGTACTTTTCCTAAAAAGCACAACAAGAATGAGGCAAGTATGTTATATGCACCACTTTATCATAAGGCGAATGCAGTTTCATCCTGGGTCGCATGGAGTGGAAGAGCTACAGAGATGACACTTCTGTGTTCGAATTGGACTTTCAATCTTGTTAAGGATGCAGATGGCGGATTATCAGACTATGAAGGCAATACGCGAAAAGATTTTATTACTACGACAAACTCAGTTAGTTTCAACACTGCCCTAAGTCAAATTGATACAATTAATCAAGCGAATGAATTAACTAGAAGATTGAATCCATTAATTAAAGTTCAATTCGAAAAACTCTTTAGCTAACGGGTGTTGGTTTGGATGAAAGTCCCATATTTTCATCCATGCTTCATTAATTATTTTTTTTATTTTTTTATTTTCTCTTTTTGAGATAAGGCATTTATTTGATGCTATCTCTAATTTTTTTTCAGCCATATTTAGCATCCAAACCTTTCTGTTCCATTCTTGAATTTCTTCCCTCATTTTTTATTAGCCTCCTTTCTTATAATTATTTGATTACTGGAAAAATCTGCGTAAACAGATACGCAGTCTCCTGACCCTAGCCCCATTTCTTCTAATAATTCTGATTGTATAACCACCCTATTCCTATCATCAATTTTTACGTTTCTTTTATAGAGTCTTTCTTTGCCCATTTTATACCCATATAAATGGGTAAGGCAATTTATAAAACTAACGATTTAGAGGGCTTTATGTAAAAAGTTCCAATAATAACCGACCCTATACACAGAATCAATTTTTAAAATATTGAAGATAAATAGTTAATCCAGATAAAATCATTGTAAATACAGCTAAAGACCAAGTTGCCCAAACAAGCATGTTATTAGTTCTTTGATTTCTATAAGCAGTATACAGATGAAGAGTTTGTTCTTCTAATCCTTCAGGCATTAAACTTGTAATATTGCTATTCTTTCGACTTTTGATAAAGCTCATTGTAGAAGCTTGGTGATCTGATAGTGCCTCATCAAATGATTTTTCATAACCTTCTCTCCATTTTGTAAAACTCATTTATTCACCCCATTATTACATAAACTAAATAACCTCTCAACTCTTTCAGTATCTTTATTCTTTCTCTCCTTAACAATATCCAATCCCTTAAGTAAAACCAAAACCTTCTCGACAGTCCTCCATTGAGAACCAGTTCTCTCAGCCATTTGTCTAATAGACAACTCATTATTTTTTTTAAGAATATCTCTAACTTCAATAACGATATTATCAAAAGATTTCCTCTCTTTCATGTATGCATATTAATACATATAAACTTATATAGTGTAATTGCATAACTATGCATAGGTGCCAATTATGGGAAAATGTAAATACTGGAAAAAATGCAAGAACTACGAAGCCAATAGTCACACCTGCAATATTGCTGGTGGCATGTATTATGAAGATGAAAGAAGACCAGCAGGTTGTTATAGAAAAATGGGAAAAGAAACATCTTTGACCAAGCGCTAATTAATCTTTGTAAATCTTTTTGAAATCTATTTGGTATCTTGGGGTTCTGCTAATTATTCTTTTTCCTTTAATAGTTTCTATTTCTTTTTGCAATAATCCGTCATCGTAAAATTTCTCTAAGTATTTTTTACATGTAACCCACGAGATTCCAGTCTCTGTAGACACCTCGTTGATCGTTAACATTTTTCTATGCCCTCCAACTGTATGTAATATTAATTTTTCTTTAGAATTAAATATTGGTTTCTTTTTCATTTTTTCACCAACTCTATATTTAATTTAGGATCTTCGTCTGTATGATGGGGGGGTATGGATAAATTTATTTTAAACATATAATCATCCTCATTAATATTCTTCTTCCCAATTTTGAATTCGTCCATAATCCCTTTTGGAATTTTTAGAGAATATTGATTACCGTCGAATATCAAAGGAACCTCTTTTGAGATAATTCCTTCTTGACTTAGCATTCTTTTCAGCTCTTCAATTTTTTCTTTATCATCTTTTTTTACCATAGCCTATATCCACTCTTTTATTTAATAATAATAAGACTATAATCTTTATAAATGTATTGTTTTTAGACTAAATTCTATTAGAAAATAAGAACATTTATAAAGCAATATAATTAATAAGAATTAGACTAAAAGGTATTAAGTTAATTTATGGGGTTAACAAAATAACTTTGGAAGGTAATTATGGGTTACTTCCAATTTTTGGGAGACGGTTATGGGACGTCTCCCAAATTCTAATCAAAATAAGAAGTGATATATTAAATGGAGAACAAGAAAAGCAAAAAACAAAATAGAATCACAAATAAAAGAAATTATCCTTCAGGAGAAGGGCAACACCTTAAGAGTTTCTTACCTTCTCCAGAAGATAAATTTCTTAGAATCCAAGTCTACAAAATTTGATATCAACCTAATCCTTCGTCTTTATCTATTCAAAAGAATTAAGGGTATAAATCAATATACAAAGTTGGAAGAATATTTAACTAAAAATAAAATTGAAGCTTTTGAGTTGGGCATTACAAACATCCCGCCCAAAAGAACGTTCAACAATTACCTGACGCAATATGATAAAAAAGAGTTAGACAAATTAGTAGAGTTAATACTTTTAGAAGCCGTAAAAAATAACATTCTTTTAGATATCGAGTTAGTCAAAGACGCAATAATAAAAAAGGTTAGGCTCGTTAAAAAAGAGTTCCAGGAAGCTACTAGGCTTGTCAAGAAGCTAGTTTATCCAAAAATACAAATACCTATTCATCACAATGCGAAGTATTCTACAAAGAACTTATTGGATGTTTTAACTCATGTCGCGACTACACATGATTTCACAAATAATGGCAGTACTACATTTATGGATATGTATCCTGATGCCAAGACCCCAAGTTCAGACACCTTACTTCATCATTTTTCAAAGTTTGAATCAATAGAACAAATAATGAAGATGTCAGATGGAGTTCTTGATTTGATTTTGAGATTTTTAAAAAAGAAGTATAACGTCCTGGGAAATAGAAAAGTAGATATTGCATTCGATGAACATGATATAGAATTTTATGGCAAGGGGATTCCCAATATTTGTTCTGGTCGATGTAAAAATGGAACCAATCGTTTTTTTAGATTTCTGACTTGTTCAATTGTTACTGGTGGAAAAAGGTTCATTATAGACATTCAGCCAGTTAGCCCATTTAGTAGATTGGAAAATTTAATAGATAAAAGTTTGATGAAAATAAAAAGTAAGATTAAAATAGATATGGCATATTTAGATAGGGGTTTTGATAGAGCTAAAGTTATCAATGTTTTAAAGAAGCATAAAATAAAATTTGTAATGCCAAAGGTTCGTTCTCCAACAGTTAAAGCTTGGTTTGAAAAGTCTGAGGGATCAAAGGCTTATGTTGTTAATGATTTTCAAATTGGGAAAGGTGAAGATTCTGCTGAGGTAAATTTGGTTTTAGTTGATGATGAGGATGGAGTTAAAAGAGCTTTCATTTGTAACTTCCCAATAGCTGAGCCAATTGCTTATAGACTTTATTCAATGTATTCTTGTCGTTGGGGAATTGAGACTGCCTATAGGAATTTAGATCATGATTTCAAACCAAGAACAACTTCTAAAAATTATTTAGTTAGACTTTTTTATTTCGTGTTTTCATGCTTTCTTTATAATTTGTGGGTGATGGTTAATATTTGCATTAGCTTTAAGAGAGATGGTTTTGCTTGCGAAAAGCCTATCATTACTGCGAAAAGATTTGCTATTATTTTGTATCTGGTTAAGATGGATTTTGATAATGGTGGCTAAGAATCCCACTCAGGTTTTCTCTGTTCATGAGCTGGTTCCCATCCACGAAAATCCTTAAGGTTAAGAACCCTCCCAGTTGGATTTTGACTATTGTCTGTCTCAGCGAACAGTATCTTTTTAATATTAATTATGCCAAAACATTCTTCATCAGACTCACCAGTCTTGCCTAAAATTCTCCACTTATCAAAACCTTCTATTGCTTTCATTCCCACGCAAAGACTTTACCCTTATTAAATATGATTAATATTTGCTACTTGCCCATCTACTGGGGCAACAGTAAGTTTTATAAACCGAAAACTTCTAATAAAGTTAGACGGCCATA